>NZ_JAGQAY010000001.1:0-225853 GCF_024345355.1 Cyanobium sp. WKJ7-Wakatipu | reverse complement strand
GCCGATAAGATCGAGATCTGTTGCGGCTGAATGGCTTTCGGGCACAGGGAGGAGGCAATTCCGCCGACCTCAACTCATGCTGGCAGCCCAGGCAAGCTCGCCTGTGCCAGACTTTGAATCAGCCCTGGGCTATCTAGGCTCGGTCTTCCAGTGATCCGCAGCCGCATATCCGCCCAAATGCCGTAGGCAAGGTTTGTCAAGGGGCGGAGCAGGGGCCACTGGGTTGGGGCATAGAGCCAGCCCATGCCGATTAGCTCGTATGCCCGTCTAAACACCTCAACGTCACGCAGCACTGCACCACTGGCATCAATGGCGTGGATGCGCCCCATAGCTTCCCTATAGCTGATGCCGGCGTAGCTATCTGGGTTGTATTCGGGCTGATCGATGTCTACGAAAGCGAGTTTTAGACACTCACCATGGCGCTGCCTGTCTTTGCGGCCAAGTAGCTCCACCTCCCGCAGGCACAGGGGGCAACCCCCGTCATAGAGAAGGGTAAGAGCCGGGCACTCGGCTGCGTTGAAGTGTTTGTGGCTAGAAGAATTCACTTTTTGCGGCAGTAGCCTCCGCCTACGTTCATCCACCCTTCAGCGCAGGCCTTGCCATTGGTGGGTTGCACCGTGTATGTCATCAGTCCCAGGGTGCTGCACTTGCCGTTCAGCATGTCTACGTATCCCATTGGGCAGATGTCGCCTATTTTCGAGACCTGGCGCTGGGCTTGGGCGGCTGGGGCGGTAGCTGCCAGGCCAGGTAAAACGATCAACAAGAAAAGTAATATGCGCATGGCAGCCTCTCGGTGCACTGGATAGGTTTCAACCTATCTTAGGCAGAATGCTAGGGATGATCTGATACATATTCATCTGCATGCTTCGCCAAAGCCTCGAGACCCTGCGGGTGGTGACCCCAGGCGAGGGCTTTACCGACCTCACTGGCCGACTTAACGCCGCCTTGGCCTCCAGTGGCATGGAGCAAGGGCTGCTCAACTTGGTGTGTCTGCACACCTCATGCAGCCTCACTATCAACGAAAACGCCGACCCGCGCGTACTGCGCGACCTTTCCAGCTACCTGCGAGCCCTCGTGCCCGAGGAGGGCATCCGTCCGGTCAGCGGCCGTGGGGAAATGCGCCCCTACGTACACGCTGATGAAGGCTCCGACGACATGCCGGCCCACATTCGTACGGCTCTCACCACCAGTCAGCTCAGCCTTTCTTTTGAGGCTGGCCGTCTGTTACTTGGCACCTGGCAGGCTGTTTATCTGTGGGAGCACCGCAGGAGGGGCAGCGAGCGGTTGCTGACACTGCACCTATTGGGTTCTTAGGGCTCCATTCGTTTGATTAGATCCATGAGCAGCACCCCCTGTCCTGTCTGCAGAATTCATGACGACCCCGCAGCGCGAGGAGTTTATGAAATCGGTCGCGGTTCCCATTGGCTGTTGCGCCACCATCCTGACCCCGCCCCCCTGGTTGGTTGGCTGCTCCTAGATAGTCTCCGCCATGTAGCGGGCCCGGCTGATTTCAACGACCAGGAGGCAGCCTCCTGGGGGCTGGCCGTGCGCTACACCAGTGCTCTGCTCAAGGAGCAAACCGGCTGCGACAGGGTTTATGCGATTGCTTTTGGCGAGGGTGCGCCCCATTTGCACCTCCACCTAATTCCCCGCTTTGCTGGCGATCCCCGCACTAGCGCCTGGTTGGTGGCAGATCACTATCGAGCTGTAGCAGCTGGAGAGCTGCAGCCCGCAGCGCCTGAGCATGTGGCGGACCTGGTGATCCGGGCCCGCAGCAGCTTTTCGGACCAGCTTTTGCAGTGAGCTACACCAGCACCGGTAGCTTGGCTGGCTCGCTTTGCTGGAAGCGCAGCTGGCGTGCCTCGCCTTCGGTTGCAACATCCACCGTGATGGTGTGGCCGCTGGTGAACGTCCCGGCCAGGATTCCCTTGGCTAAAGGGGTTTCCAGCTCCCTTTGGATAGCCCGCTTGAGCGGCCGGGCTCCATACACCGGGTCGTAGCCCACACCGGCAAGCCAGTCGAGGGCATCGGCATTGAGCTGCAGCCCCAGTTTTTTGTCGTCTAGGCGCCTGGCCAGCCGCTGCACTTGCAGCTCCACGATCTCGCGCAGCTCCTCCTGCTTGAGGCTGTGGAAGATGATCGATTCATCCAGCCGATTGAGGAATTCAGGCCGGAAGTGACCTCTGAGGGCCTCATTCACCCGGGCCTCCATTTCGCCGTGGCGGGCTGGATCGCCTGCCAGATCCAGAATTGAGGCGCTGCCGATGTTGCTGGTGAGGATTAGCACCGTGTTGGTGAAGTCCACCGTGCGGCCCTGGCCATCGGTGACGCGGCCGTCATCGAGGATCTGCAGCATCACGTTGAACACATCCGGGTGGGCCTTCTCCACCTCGTCGAACAGGATCACGGCGTAGGGTCGGCGCCGCACAGCTTCGGTGAGTTGGCCGCCCTCTTCGTAGCCCACGTAGCCCGGGGGAGCACCGATTAACCGGCTCACGGCGTGCTTCTCCATGTATTCGCTCATGTCGATGCGCACCATCGACTCCTCGGAATCGAACAGCTGGGCTGCCAGGGCCTTGGAGAGTTCCGTTTTTCCCACACCCGTGGGGCCAAGGAACAGGAAGCTGGCGATTGGCCGGTTGGGATCGCTGAGTCCCGCCCTTGATCGCTGAATTGCATCGGCTACCGCTGTGACCGCCTGGGCCTGACCAATCACCCGGGTGTGCAGCTCCTCCTCTAGGTGCAGCAGCTTCGCCATCTCGCTTTGGACCAACTTGGCCACGGGGATGCCGGTCCATTTGGCGATCACCTCGGCGATGTCGTCTTCGGTGACCTCTTCACGCAGCATGGTTTTATCGCTGCCGCTGGCATTAAGCGCCTCTTCTTTGGCGGCCAGCTTCTTGTGCAGCTCGGCCAGGGTGCCGTATTCGAGCTCGGCGGCCTTGTTGAGGTCGTAGTTGCGCTTGGCCTGCTCTACCTGCAGCTGCACCTGCTCGATCTCCTCCTTGATCGCGCCAAGCTCATCAATCGAGCTCTTTTCTGCCTGCCATTGGGCATTGAGTGTGCTCTGCTGTTCGCTGAGATCGGCCAGCTCCTTCTCCAGTCGCTCGAGCCGATCCTTGCTGGCGGGGTCGGATTCGCGCCCCAGAGACAGTTTTTCCATCTCTAGCTGCAGGATGCGGCGATCGAGCTCGTCGATCTGCTCCGGCTTGGAGGTGATCTCCATCTTTAGGCGGGCGGCCGATTCATCCATCAGATCGATGGCCTTGTCTGGCAGGAAGCGATCGGCGATGTAGCGGCTGGAGAGCACGGCCGCTGCTACCAGGGCGTTATCGGCGATGCGCACGCCGTGGTGCACCTCGTAGCGCTCTTTCAGGCCCCGCAGAATCGAGATGGTGTCCTCCACCGTTGGTTGATCCACGAACACCTGCTGGAAGCGGCGCTCCAGGGCCGGATCCTTCTCGATGTGCTGGCGGTGCTCATCGAGGGTGGTGGCGCCAATGCAGCGCAGTTCGCCCCGGGCCAGCATCGGCTTGAGCAGGTTGCTGGCATCCATGGCACCGCCGCTGGCGCCGGCCCCCACCACCGTGTGGATCTCGTCGATGAACAGCACGATCTGGCCTTCGGAGGCGGTGACCTCCTTGAGCACGGCCTTGAGCCGCTCCTCAAATTCACCGCGGTACTTGGCACCGGCGATCAGGGCGCCCATATCCAGGGACACGAGCTGGCGGTTCTGCAGGGCTTGGGGCACATCGCCATTGACGATGCGCTGGGCCAGCCCCTCCACAATCGCCGTTTTGCCCACACCGGGCTCTCCTATCAGCACCGGGTTGTTCTTGGTGCGGCGGCTGAGGATCTGGATCGTGCGGCGAATCTCTTCATCACGGCCAATCACCGGATCGAGCTTGCCCTCGCGGGCAGCGGCCGTGAGATCCCTGCCGTATTTCTCCAGAGATTCGTAGGTGCCTTCGGGGTTCTGATCGGTCACGTTTTGGGATCCGCGGATGGCCTGTACGGCTTCTTTGAGTTTGTTGGTGTTTGTGCCCGCTTGAGATAGCAATTGCTTACCGCAGCGGTCGTCGATCGCTAGCGCCAGAAGTAGGTGCTCAATGGCGATGTAGCTGTCGCCGTAGGACTGTTTGAGCTCCTCAGCCTGGTCAAGAACGGTATTGAGCCCCTTGCCGAGATAGACGTTGTCGGGGGGCGCACTAAGGCTGGCTTGGCCGGCGATCCAGGCGTCAACCTTCTGGCTGAGGCTGCCCACATCCACGCTCGCCTTTTCCAGAATGCGGCCTGCCAATCCCTGCTGGCTTAGTAGGGCGGCGAGCAGGTGCTCGCTTTCCATCTGCTGCTGACGCCGCTGCTGCGCCAATTGCTGGGCGGCCACCACGGAGGCCCAGGCTTTTTCGGTGAAAAGTTCGGCGGTGGGATGCATGGCCACTTGCCTCGATTGAGCTGCTGGATTAACCGTATGTCCGTTGTGACAATTCAGCAGCGAGGAGAACCGACCGGATTGATTCGGTCCTCCCCCGAGCTGGTGGGCCTAGTTCTTCGGCAGCTGAATCACACCAGCATCGGCGCCGCACATGCGCAGCGGACAGCCATCCGCTCCATACATCGCGTCGGCGGGGGATAGGCAGCCCATCGCGTTCTTTGCCTGCACTTGATTGGCTTGGATCCGCCTGGGCTGGAGCAGTTTCTGGCTGGCGGGCACCACCAGTGGACAGGGAGGCTTAGGCAAGGCCTGAGCCTGGGCCTGGCCGTGGAAGCTTCCCAGCAGCCCAGCCCCGGCGATGGCGAGTCCCAGCACCACGGGATCCATGCTCATCAGCAGTCGGGCCTGGGGCGAGGGGGTACGGGCTGCCATGCCGATGCTTAGTTCAGACTGAACCCACTCTGGCCCCCCGCATGGGGGATCGCTGCCGTGAACGACACCTGGAATGACCCGTTGATTGAGCAGCTGGCGTCCGAGTCCCGGGAGTTTGATGGCACGGGTCGGGATCCGGAGCGCAACTGCTGGCTGGCCGTGCATCGGTATGTGCACGGTGTGCTGCCCAGCGAATACGACATCCGCGAGGTGCCGGAGGAGCTTTATCTGGCCGTGCTGGCTGCCCGCCGAGGCCAGAACTGAGATCCGGGCAGAATTTTCCCGGATGTTCGCTCGGCTTCGGTGGCCAACAAAAAACCCCGACCTTGGCCGGGGTTTGCTGAAGGACTAATTGGATAATTGAGTCAGGAAGACCAGCCCAGGAAGACCGGCCCCGGAAGACCAGCCCTTAGATCAGGCCCAGCCCTTAGAAGACATGTCTTCGACGTAGGCAGCGACATCGGCGATGTCACCTTCGCTGAGCTTGCCACCGAAGGCAGGCATGGCGTTCTTGCCGTTGGTTACCTGGTAAGCAATGGCAGCTTCGTGGCCTTCGCTGTAGTTGGCCAGGTAAGCGGTTAGGGCATCCTGCTTAAGGGTGCGCTCGGCGTTAACAACGTTGCCACCACCCATGTGGCAAGCGGCGCAGTTGGCGGAAAAGATCTGGCCGCCATGGGCCACATCGGCAGCGAAGCTAGGAGCAGCACCCAGCACGAGCGCCAGGCAGAGAGCGATCAGAGAGAAGAGACGGCGCATGGGGGGCGCTTAAAAGCATGGGCAACTAGACAAAATTAAGGCGTGAACCGGGCTGATGTGACCCCTGGCAACCAGGTTCGAAACAATTGCCACAAAGTTGGCTGTGCGGTGGGATCAGCCAGGTGCCAAGACGTTGATTTCAGCGGTCATCCCTGCTGCCCGATGGGGCTCACACCAGATCGCGTAGCGGCCGGGCGTATCAAATTTTTGCTCCCAGCTTTCGCCCAAAGCGAAGCTGAGCGGTTCATGGCTCCATTCGGGATGGCCTGCAACGATCAAGTTGTGGGGGCCGAGCCCCCGCACTTCAAAGCTCACTGTGTCTCCGGCGTTGATCGTCAGCTGCTCGGGTTGGAACACCAGAAAGCCTTCGTCGTTACCCAGCAGCATCGTGAACACGAGGCAGCCCAGCAGCAGCCTCCCGATCAGCCAACCATGCCTGTGCTTACTCATCTGTGCGGCAGGCCAGCGGTTTCGAACACCGCTTGGAGCGTTGGTGCGTAGCTCACCAGGCCGAAGCGTTCTGGTGGGCTCACCGGCTTGTGCACGAAGTGGCGCTGGCGAATTGAGAAGCGATCCCAGGCATTGACTTCAATGCGTAACAGTTTGATCAGGGCTTCGATCAGCCAGCCCTGCAGGTCGATCCCAAAGGGTGGCTGCCAGCTGCGGCGCCAACGGCAGAGCTGGGTCACGGTGTTATTGACGCTGATCGGCGCCTGGCCGAGCACCAGGCGCCGCAGAGCTCCCTGGTTTGGTTCCGGATTGGGCTGATGGGGCTGGGTGGCCAGATGGGCGCACACCAGGGCTATGTCGGCGGCGTGGATGAAGTGGAAGCTGGCCTCGGCGCGTAGCCACTTAGCAAGCCACAACCAGCGGGTTGCCTCCCTCAGCCCGGCGGTGAGATAGCTGGTGGGATGGCGGTCGCCCGGACCCAGCTGACCCCCAAATACCAGGGTGGGAAATACGGCCACAATTTTGGCGGCCAGGGGGTGGTCCTCCAGTTGCTGCAGGCAGAGGGCCTTGGTTTGGATGTATTCGGTGCCAAATTCCGCTGCCTCGGGCAGCAGCTGCAACTGGCGATCCAGAATTGAGGCAGTGGAGAAGTAGATCACCTGCTCTAGCCATACAGGGCTGGTGAAAGCCAGCAGCTGCTTGACCGCGTCCACGTTTACCTGCTGGGCTCTTAGGGGATCGCCCCAGGCGGTGGCCGTGTGGATGATGCGAGTGGCGGTGGCGATTGCACCGGCATGGGGCGTTAGCTCCCGCAGGTCACCGACCAGCAGGGTGACCCGAGGATCATCTGCAGAAACAACCGTGAGCTTGGCTGGATCACGGAGCAGGAGCAGCAACTCCGCATCGCTGTGGCGATAAAGCTGCTCGGTGATGTACTGGCCAACGCAGCCACTAGCCCCTGTGATCAGGATCCGCTGGGGCCGGGATCCTGCCGCGGGGCTGCTCAAGCCGCCGCTCCGATGCGCTCCATCACACTCTTGCCGGCTTCAAAGAAGGCGCGGCCGTTTTCTTCTGGAGTGCCCGGCAGGATGCCGTGGCCCAGGTTGAGAATGTGCTTGCGGCCGCGGGCTTTGCGCACGGTGTCGTCGATCCGGGCCTGGATGGCCGCTGGGGTGCCGAATAGCAATCCGGGATCCACGTTGCCCTGCACGCCAATGTGCTCGGGTAGGCGGGCCAGGCCCTCGGCCATGTCCACGGTCCAGTCGAGCGAAATGATGTCTACCCCTGTGCCTGCCATGCGCTCGAGCACGCCGGCGCTGCCGGAGATGTAGAGGATGAAGGGGGTATCGGGGTGGGTTTGCTTAACCAGATCCACCACCTTCTTCTGGTAAGGCGCCGCGAAGCTGTCGTAATCCATGGGGCTGAGCTGGCCGGCCCAGGAATCGAACATCTGCACCACCTGGGCGCCGGAATCGATTTGAAAGCGCAGGTAGGTGGCAATTGACTCGGCGAAGTGGTCTAGGAGCTTGTGCAGCAGCTCCGGCTCTTTGAAAGCCATCGCCTTGATCACGGCGTAGTTCTTGCTGCTTTTGCCCTCCACCACATAGGCGGCCAGGGTCCAGGGGGCACCCACAAAGCCGAGTACAGCAGCTTCATTGCCAACAGATTGACGTAGACGGGTGAGCACCTCACCCACAAACGGCATGCTCTCGGCCGGCTCCAAGGCCCGCAGTGCCTCTACTTGGGCAAGGTTGCGGATTGGGTCCTGGATCAGGGGCCCCTGGCTCTCAATGATGTCGAAGTTGATCCCCATGCCCGGTAGGGGCGTGAGGATGTCTGAGAAGAGGATCACGCCGTCGGGCTTGAAGGCCTGGAAGGGCTGCATGGAGATCTCGTAGGAGAGATCTGGGTTTTCCGAGCGCTCGCGGAAACCGGGATGGCGGTCGCGCAGGTCGCGATACACCTTCATGTAGCGCCCGGCCTGGCGCATCATCCAAACCGGGGGCCGCTCCACCTGCTCACCTCGGGCGGCGCGCAGCAGCAGGGGGGCGGCTTCGGTCATGATTGCAAGCAGAGCGAAGCGAGAACTTACCCGAGCAGGGCCCCGGAACCGGTGGCTTCGTTACAGGTGTCTTCATCCAACTGCTGGCTGCGGATTTCGTCCCGACGGAAGACGAGCACTGCAAGGGGTGGTAGGCAGAGATCCAGGGATTGGTCATAACCATGGATGCCCCACTGGTCGGTGAATTTGCCGCCCAGGTTGCCCAGGTTGCTGCCGCCATAGCGCTCAGCATCGGTGTTGAAAGCTTCCTCATAGAAGCCCTCCAGCGGCACGCCCACTCGGTAGTGGGAATGGCTCTGGGGAGTGAAGTTGGCCACCACAACAAGCCACTTGCCCGTTGCACTTTCACGCCGCATGAAGCTGATGATCGAGTGGCGATTGTCGTTGCAATCGATCCACTGGAAGCCGAATTCACTGAAATCGTCGCCCCAGAGAGCCCGCTCCGATTTGTAGAAGACGTTGAGATCGTCGACGAGACGCTGGAGCCCCTGGTGAGAGTCGTGCTGCAGCAGCTCCCACTGCAGATCGCCCCATACGTTCCACTCAGCCCTCTGGCCAAATTCCATCCCCATGAAGATGGTTTTCTTGCCGGGATGGGTCCACATATATGCCAGCAGTGCCCGCACGTTGGCAAATTTTTGCCAGTCGTCACCAGGCATTTTGTGCAAGAGGTTGCTCTTGCCATGCACAACTTCGTCGTGGCTTAAGGCCAGCATGAAGTTCTCTGTGAAGGCGTACCAGATTGAGAAGGTGACGTTGTTCTGATGGAACTGGCGGAACCAGGGATCTAGCTCGAAGTAATCGAGCATGTCGTGCATCCAGCCCATGTTCCATTTGAGGTTGAAACCGAGGCCGCCAATATTGGTGGGCTGGGTAACCATGGGCCAGGTGGTGGATTCCTCGGCGATCGAGAGTGCTCCAGGGAAGTGCTCGAACAGCACGTGGTTGGCCTGTTGCAGGAAAGTGACGGCCTCGGTGTTTTCACGGCCGCCATGGTCATTCGGCAACCATTCACCATCTGGGCGCAGGTAGTCGCGATAAAGCATGGAGGCCACCGCATCTACGCGGATGCCGTCGATGTGGAACTCCTCAAACCAATAAACCAGGTTTGCCACAAGGAAGTTGCGCACTTCGTTGCGGCTGTAGTTGAAGATGAGGGTGCCCCACTCCTTGTGCTCGCCGATGCGCGGATCGGCATGCTCATAAAGATGGGCGCCATCAAAGAAGGCCAGGCCGTGGGCATCTTTGGGGAAGTGGCCTGGCACCCAGTCGAGAATCACGCCAATGCCTTCGGCGTGGCAGCGATCCACGAAGGCGCGGAATTCATCCGGTGTGCCAAAGCGGCTGGTGGGGGCGTACCAGCCCGTGACTTGGTAGCCCCAGGAACCATCGAAAGGATGCTCCGAGATGGGCATCAGCTCGATGTGGGTAAAGCCGCGGGCTTTCACATAGGGGATGACCCGATCAGCTAGCTCCGGATAGGTGAGCAGGCGAGCGCCTGGTTTGAGATCGGCTGCAGGCACCGGCGGGCGCGGTGTGCCGTCAGCTTCGATGTAGGGCTGGTCGGCAGCGCCGTGCATCCAGCTGCCCAGATGCATTTCATAAACAGACACCGGCTGGTCGAGGGGGTTGCGGCTATCCCGCTCCTGCATCCAGCCCGAGTCTTGCCATTGGTGCCCCGCAAGCGACTCAACGATCGAGCCATTGTTGGGACGAATCTCATGGCGGAAGCCATAGGGGTCTGCTTTTTGATAGCAGTGACCGTTTTGAGCTCTTACCTCGTATTTGTAAATCTCACCTGGCTTAAGCCCGGGAATGAATAGCTCCCAGGATCCACCCACCCTTGCCTGCATCGGATGGTGGCGGCCATCCCAGCCGTTGAAATTGCCCAGCACCGCCACGCTGCGGGCATTGGGGGCCCAGAGGCAGAACTGAACGCCCTTGACGCCGTTGTGCTCCACCACGTGGGCACCCATGCGGCGCCAAATGTGGTGGTGGTTGCCCTCTGCAAACAACAGGCGATCCAATTCGCCCATCCATTCATGGCGAAACGACCAGGGATCGGGCTGCACGTGTTCGATGCCGCCGCGGTTTACCCGCACCTGGTAAGCGGTACCGGGATCACTGCCCCAAGCTGCTTCGAAAATCCAAGGGTGATTCGGAGTGGCCATCGGCAGCGATTGGCCATCGATCAGCAGCTCAACACGCTCTGCCTCAGGCATCCAGACGCGCAGCACCCAACCGCCCGATTCGAGGGGCTGGGGACCCAGCACCGCAAACGGGTGGTCGTGCCGGCACTCAGCCAGCCGCTGGCAATCCTCCGCCATCCAGTTAAGGGTGAGCAAGGACATGTACCAGCAGCGATCGGAAGGCGAGCTTAGGCGGCTTAGGGCTCAGCGCACCGGCTTGGGGGTGATTGGATCACTGGGAAAGTCGATGCCGATTATTTCGTTGTTGGCATTAAGGATCACAAAGAGGGAATCGCTAAGTCGATTGAAATCGCTACTTACCAGTACAAGGCGCTGGTCGCCGCCGCCCTCGGCCACCACAACCTTGCGGATCCGTACAAATTCGCCGGTTTGACGTTGCAGCTGCTGCCAGCGCAGCTGCAGGGTGCTCGCGGAGATTTCCTTCTGCAGTGACAGGCTCAAAAAGCTGCGCGCTGAGATGAACTGGCCACTGCTTAGGGCGGTGACAAATCTCTTGGCAACCGCGCCGGGCGCCTCATCGGTTACATCCAGGTGGTAACCAGCGAGTTTGCCCTCGGGGTTGAGCACGATGAACAGCTCTCGCTTGCCCATGCTTGTGGTGATGCTGGCCTCAACAGTGGTGTTGCGCAAACCTCCTTGCACGCTGAGCAGGGTCCAGCTCAACAGTTTCGGCTGGGTGCGCATTGTCTCCGCCACCATCGAAGGGCTGCTAACCGCCTTGAGTTCCTCTGAGAATTGGCTGTAGCGCAGGTTGGCATCGCGGCTTTTTACTGCTGCCAAGATCCGATCAGCCGCGGCTCGGGCTGCTTCGACGCTGAGGGCTGGGCGATCCACACCACCGCTCTGACTCTGGGCCAAAGCCGCACTGCCTGATGTTCCTGGCAGTGCCGCCATGGTGATGCCCAGGCCGGTGGCCAGCGCAAGCATGCCGAGAGCCATGCGGCTGAGGGCCTGGGGCTGTTGAACAGGGCGCAGGTGGCGCAGCGACATCGCAAAAACAAACATTTGGCTCAGTGTGCCCCAAATTTGCCGCCCAAGAGTGGCAGCAGCTGCAATTGGGAACCAGCCAGTTCAAGCTCCAGCGTGATCACTCGATGGTGCGGGCCGGTAGGCCCGAAGGTCTCGAGGCCGTCGCCGGGGTTTACGGCAATCTGCGGCCAGGCCGCTCCCGCTAGGGAGAGTCGCAACCGTTCCCCGGGGCAGAGCTCAACTAGCAGGGGCTGCAATTGAACTTGCTGCAACGATTTTTCGCCTGCTAGCTGCTGGGTCCTGGCCACGCCCGTGCTCAGTTGGAGCACCCTTCCCTCGGGATCAACCACCGAGAGAGCTGCACAAAGGTCAAAGCTGGGTTGGTCGGCCCGCACAGAAATGGTCAATAGGGGCCGACCTTCCAGCTCCAGGGGCGTGCTGAGTGGTGAACTGCTGAAGCAGATCACATCACTACGGCGGTCCAGGTCGCCGCGTTCACACGGGCCTGGATCGAGGCCAAGGTGGCCGCCCCGGCCTGGAACTGGTCGCCAGGGATCGTGCACCAGGGCGACCTCGCCGCTGCCAAATCGATCGAGCAGCAATTCGCCCTCCTCCGCGTCGATTGTGGCCAGGCCACAACTGCGTAGCCCCCAGCTCAGGGGGCTGCTGTCTGAATTGGGGGCCTGCCAACGGCGGCTTGAGTTTTTGCCGCTTGTAAGGGGGTCTTTCTCTACAAGAACTGCAGCGCTGAGTTCTTCTGTAGCGGCTTGATCCTGAAGATGGTGCTGAAAGAAGGCCAGTTGCAACCGATCAAGGCCGCCGTTCCAGTCGAGGTGGGTGTAGGCGCCAATGCGCAGCAGCGGCGAGCCACCTGCGGCGCGAGCTTGTTCGAAGAGGTTCAAGATGCCGCGCAGATGGGGGTCATACCAGCCACCGATCAGCAGCATCGGGCGCTGCCATAGAGCTGCGACTGGTTGGTGGCAAACCCACCTGGGGGCCTCGCTTGCCGGCAGCTGCAGCCAGCGGCAGGCCATGCCTTGGGGGTCATGGCGCTTGAGCAGGTCCAAGCCTTCAGCCAGAAAGTTGCCCGAGCCGAGGCTGCGGCGAATCGCTTGCCAGCCGGCATCGTCCCCAAGTTTTTTGCAGCGCAGGGCTGCCAATTGCAGTCCCCAGGCGAGGCCTAGGGCCCACCAGTGGGCTCCTCCCTCGCAAGCCCAGTCGCCGCGCTCGTCCAAACCAGCCATGGCCGGTGCCAGGCAGTCGGGCAGGGCCGCCGGATCGTCGCTTAGCAGTTGGGTCAGGCCTTGGTATGAAAATCCATAGCAACCGACTCTTCCGTTACTGCCATCAAGTTTGCGAACCCAGCGGATGGTGTCTGCCCCATCGGATAACTCCTGCTCGAAACCTTGGAACGTCCCCTGGGAAGCACCTTGACCGCGCACATCTTGAACAACTACCAGAAAGCCATGGGCTGCGTACCAGCTGGGATGGGCGTAGGTAATAGTTGAGGCAATCGCTCGGCCGTAGGGCTGGCGCATCAGCAGCACCGGCCATGGTCCCTGGTCTGCTGGTTGCCAGACTCGGCTGATCAGCTGGGTGCCATCCCGGCAGTCCATGGCCTCGTCTCGCCATTGAACCTGCAAAAGGTTTGGAGCCGGGCTGCTCACTCAGCGCACGTCGGGGCAATAAAGCCCAATCACATAGGTGATAAGAACCTCAGAATCCATGAGGCTGAGGTTTTCTTGGCGGGCGATCTGGCTCACGGCCGAGCTGGATGTGGCGGAGAGCCCCTGGGCGTTGAAGCCCTGAAACTGGCTGCAAAGCGCCTTTGCCCTCGCAGGGTTTTGCTTCACGGACTCAAGCAATTGGGATTGGGCCAGGGCAGGTGACCACAGGGCTGCCAGGCTGATCAGCAGAAGCGGCACCAGGCCGAAGATGTAACGGCCGCAGGTCGAATTAATGGGGGGGGAGTGGAGATTTGACAACGTATGCAGCCCCAAAGCTTCTCCATTTGAGCCACCAGTGGCGGCGGCTGGTGGCTGCTCTGGATCAGTTCGTGGAGCGGCGCTGAGCGCGCCGGATCCATTCGCTCAAGGTGGTCAGATCGAGCAGGGGGGAGGCCATGCCGGTGAGGCTTCGTTGCAGCCGGCCCATCTGTACCAAGAGTTGGTGCGGATCACTGGCCGCCAATCCAGCCCTGCTAGCGATGCCGGCGTAGAGCAGCAGGGCGGCTTCTGCCGGCTCGAGTCCCACCTCCACCACTAGCCGGGCCTGGCCCCGAAGCTTGATCAGCCGGGCCTCGCTGGCGCCGCCGCTGCGGCCGAGCCGGCGCAGGTCCTGGTCTTGGAGACCGGCGAGTTGGGGCCAGTCATCGATGCCGGCCAGCTCCAATTGGCGTTGTTCACGCTGAAAGTGAATCGGCAGTTGCCACATGGCTAGGGCTGTAGCTCAACATCACCACTTGTCAGGCTGCGGGTGGCTTCTGCCAGCACCACTGGCTTGCTCAGCCCCGGGGCGATCGTCTCGACGCGGCGCAGTCGCACATGCACCAGGTTGTCGGCGCTGCTGCGGCCGCCACCCCTGAGGTTTTGGGCTACTTGCTGAACTGTTGGTGCGGCGGCCCCATCCGCTAGGCCGTCTGGCGCTGCTGCCACCACCAGGTCGATGCCGTTGTCAAACACCACCGGCACACTCACGGCCCCAGCTAGCTGCACCCGAGGGGTGTAGCTCACCGCAAAGGCCAGGCAGGAAACGGCGAGCAGGGCCGTGAAGCTGGTGACACCAACCAGCCGAAAGCGAATCCCCCAGCGGCTCAGATAACCAACAATCGTGGTCAAAGCCAGGACCCCACTGGCGGCCCCCAGCCATTTGCCCGCTGTCAGCAGGATTGGATCAGCGGCCATAGGGCTGGTTGTTTGGGTTAGTGCCTTTATATTGCGCCCGTCGCAGGGGTGGCAGCCCACGGGAATGGCGGAGTTGCCAGAACAGAACCCTGGGCCAGTCACCGCTTCGCCGTCACTTGCACCCCCACCCTCGCCCCAGGGCCAGGGCAGCTTCCGCTTGCTGGCGGCGGTTACAGGCGGCTGCGGTGCCCTGCTTCTTTTGGTATGGGGCGGGGATCAGGCCCTGAGAAAGCTCTACGAGCACTGGAGACCTCGGCTTGAGCAGCCGCTCAGCCAGCTTGCTGGCCATCCCGTTGAGCTTGGCGAATATCAGGGTCTGGGCTGGGGTGGTCTGCGCATTGGGCCCAGTCGCATCGCCCCTGGGCGGCTGGATGGCTCCTCAGTCTTGGTGCGTTCGGTTTTGATGAGCGTGGATCCGCTAGCCAGCCTGCGCCAGCGGTTGCCAGTGGTGCATGTAGGCCTGGCTGGTGTGCGCGCTGAGTTGCGGCGCAACTCCCAAGGTCAGTATTGGGTGCCAGGGCGCCTTGCTAAAGGCAGCGAGCCGCCGCGCCTGGATCTCAGGTTGCGCCTGGTGGATCCCGCCTTGCTTAACCTGCAGCCTTCCGGTACGAGCCTCCGCCTCACGGGCCGTTGTGCAGTGCGGCCCCATCGCCGGGAGGTTGAACTGGCGGCATGGCTGCGAGCCGATGGAGCTGGTGACTCTCTGGCCATGGAGCTCAAGGGCAATTGGCAGAGTCAGCGCTGGGATGGAACCCTGCGGGCAAAGGCCTTGCAGCTAGCCCCTCTGCAGCGCCTCTTAGGCCTGCCTGGTCAACTTGCAGGTCGCGCAGATGGCACGTTCGCCTTGGCCTGGAGGGATCGACAGCCCTTCTGTCGAGGTGGAGCCCAGCTGCGCCAATTGCGCTGGCGGCCTGCGACCGGCCTATCCCGACTGGAGTTGCCATCCAGCCAACTGCGCTGCAGCGGCCAGGCGCTCGAGTTGGACCGCTCTGCTTGGCGCTGGGGCGCACCGGGCAGCAAGGGCCTGCAGGGCACCCTGCGGCTTGAGGGGCTGTGGCAGCGAAACCAGCTTCAGTTGCGCCAGTTTGAGCTGGCCCGCGGCCGCTCCTGGCTAAGGCTCAAGGGGAGCTTGGCCAGGCGTTTCGATCTGACGGGTCAATGGCAGCTCCGGCCCGGTGACCTCCCCCTGCAAGCCGGCACCCCCGCCTGGGTGTTGAACCAGCAAGTGGGCGGTTCAGTGACCGCCAGTGGGTCGTGGCGCCTGCCCCAGCTCCAGGCCCGCTTTGGTCAGCCCAGTAACCCGTTGCTGGGTCGCTGGGATGCGGTTTTGGATTGGCGCGACAAGCGCCTAGTGCTGCAGCGTTTCAGTAGTGCCCACCTCTCCGCCCGTGGCGTGTTGCCCCTGGGCCTGCGGGCCGGTGAGGGGCTGGTGCCAGGCCAGCTCGATCTCAACTTGGAGCTGCAGCGCTACCCCCTCGAGCGGCTCGATCTGCTTGTGGGCACCCAATTGCAGGGAATCTTGCAGGCCACTGGCCGGGTTCGGGGCCCTCTCAAAGCCTTGAAGCCAGACCTGGATCTCCGGATCGACCAGCCCGGTGCCGGCCCCCTTAGCTTGAGGGAAAACTGGCAGGGCCAGTGGTTTGGTGATCCGGCTGGTGGTGGGCGCCTACGCATGCAAGCCCTCGCCCCTGCGCCGGTGGGGGTGCTTACGGCCCGCCTCGATTCCCATTGGGTCCCCCGTGCAGTTCGCCTTGACCGGGCCGGCGGCACTCTGGAACTCAACGGCAGCCCTCGGGCCTACCGCTGGCAGGCATCCCAGTTGCCCCTCGACGGATTGCAGCTAGCCCTGGGGCCAAATTCGAGGCGGCAACCCCTGCAAGCCCGGCTGAGCGGTCAGGGCCTGCTTGAACTCCAACCCCTGGCCTTCAGCGGTAGCGCCCAGCTTGATCGACCGGTGTTTTTGGGCGTCTGGGGGAAATCGGCCCAGGCGAATATCCGCTATGCCAAGCGTCGCTACTCAGTCCAAGGAGCTATCTCTCCCCTTGCTGGGGGCAACCTTGCCATCGATTGGAGTGGCGTGTGGCATGGCGCCTTCCGAGCCCGCCTTCAGGGTGAGCGATTACCGCCGCTGTTTTTGCAGCAGTTGGTCAGGGCCTGGCCCCAGTGGCGCGGAGTGAGCGCGCCGATCCTGGGCCGGGCCAGCGACATCGGCACCCTGCTGATCGATACCTTTAGCGGCAGCGTTCAGGACCAGCTGCGGGCCCTGGAGCTTGCTCGAGCTCGGCTGAGCGCTGCCCGGCTGGAGCGTGACCGGCAAAGCAGTCCTCAGGAGCGACTGCAGCGGCTGGCAGGTCAGATCGACGCCGACCTGCGCCTTGACGGAGCCAGCCTGCTAGAAGCCCGCGCCGACCTCCAGGCCCGCGCCCACCTGTGGTTGCCTGAGGCAAACCAGGACCAGCCCCTTACCTCCGTGCCGGTGCTGGTGAAGTTCACCGGGCCCCTGCGGCGGGGGGCTGGCAATTTCAGCCTGGCCGACCTGCCCCTTGAGCTGTTGGCGCTGCTTACCCCTGTGCCCGCGGGATTGCGGGGCCGCCTATCTCTGCAGGGGCGCTACCGCCTCGGAAATCCCCAACCTGAGCTTGCCCTCAACATCAGCCTGGTTGATGGCTACCTAAGGGAAACGGCTTTGGTGCTGGAGCGGAGCACCATTCAGCTGGAGCAGGCCAGGCTGCTCCTCGATCTTTCTTTGCGGGCGGCCGGGGCTTCAAGCAGCGTCGAATTGGCGGGTGTTGTGCCCTTGGATCCGGGGAAGCAGGGTCTTGAACTGCGCCTGGCTAGTCGTGACGACGGCTTGCGTTTCCTGGCGGGGCTTGCCCAGCCTGCCCTGCAGTGGAATCAGGGCAGCGGCGACCTGCAACTGCTGGTGCGCGGCAGCGTCAGAGAGCCGATCGCTAACGGATTTTTGCGTTTCAGGGGTGCTCAGTTGCAGTTCATCGGCCAAAAGGTTCGTGACGTCGATGCCACCGTGCTGTTCGACTTTGAGCAGCTCCTGCTTCAGGAGTTCAACGCCAAGGTGGGAGATAAGGGAGTGGTGCGTGGTAGAGGAAGCCTGGGGCTGTTTCGCCCTGAGGCCACAGCTGATGGCAAAGACGCCAACCTGAAGGTAGAGCTTGAAAAGGTGCCCTTTGCCATGTCTCGGATCAAGGCCGTGGCTGATGGGTCCCTTCAAATCGGAGGCAGCGTTGCTGCCCTTGATATTGGCGGGGAGCTGGCAATATCAAGGGGCAGCGTCAACGTTCAGCCGGCCCGACTGGCCAGTGAAGCCAATCTTGCGGCACCGGTAGCTAGCGCTGTTGAATTGCTCGAATCCCGCTGGAATTACGACCAGCCCTTGGTACTGCTCGGTCCCGATGTGGAGAGCAACGCTAGTGAGGCCCTGCGTGCCGCCGTACCTAACGCCAGCTTTGTGGGTTTCGATGACCTGAAGCTGAAGCTGGGTCCCGACCTGAAGGTGGGTATACCCAACCTGGCAAGTTTTGGTACCAGTGGGCTGCTGCGTCTCAATGGACGGCTGGATCCGAGCCTGCGCTTGCAGGGTGTGGTGAGGTTGCTGAACGGCCGACTCAACTTGTTCACCACCACCTTTGGACTCGACCCCGAATCTCCAAACGTTGCGGTGTTCACACCCTCCATGGGATTGATTCCTTTTCTTGATATCTCCCTGCGTACCAGGGTCTCCGACAACCTGCCGAGCACCAGTGGTATTGGGACCGCCGGCAGCCTGTCGTTGCAAGACTTTCAGGCGGCTGGCGCCACCAACTCCCTCGACCAGCTCAACTTGGTGAGGGTTTTCCTGAGTGTGAGCGGCCCGGCGGACCGGCTTGCCGACAACCTGGTGCTGCGCAGTTCGCCACCGCTCTCGGAAGATCGGCTACTGGCCCTGATCGGCGGCAATACTCTGGCCGGCCTGGCGGGATCGGCAGGCGGCACTGCTCTTGCCACCGCCCTAGGCCAAACCCTGCTTTCGCCCCTGCTCGGCACCCTCGGCGATGCCTTCGGCCAGCGCCTCAGCTTTGCCCTTTATCCCACCTACGTGAATCAAGCTGTTTCCAGTGGCGCCGCACGTCGATCAGGCCGGGTGCCGCCCCAGCTGGTGCTGGGAGCTGAGATAGGTCTTGATCTCTCGGAACGCTTCAATGCATCCGTGTTGGCTGCCCCCAACCGCTCCGACGTACCCCCCCAATTAAATCTGAATTTCAAAGCCTCAGAATTGCTCAACCTGCAAGGGGCCGTCGACGCCCAGGGTGCCTGGCAGACCCAGTTGCAGCTGTTTTTCCGCTTCTGAGCTTGTTTATTTCGATGCAGCGATTCCGATGAACCAGTTGATCGGGGTGGATCTCGGTGGTAGTGCCATCAAGTTGGGGCGCTTCAGCGAAGCCGGCGATCTGCTGGCGGAGCTGCAGGTGCCTACGCCCCAGCCAGCGGTGCCTGGTGCAGTGACAACTGCGATCGTGGCGGCGGTGCAGCAACTAGATCCTCAGCGGCTGGCCGATCGAGTTGGGGTGGGCCATCCGGGGCCGAGTGACCAGGCCGGCCGGGTGGCGCGCATCGCCATAAACCTGCCGGGTTGGCTGGATGTGCCCTTGGCCAATTGGCTCGAGCCCCTGCTGGAGCGCCCGGTGACCCTGGCCAATGATGGCAACTGCGCCCTGCTCGGTGAGCACTGGCTCGGGGCGGCCCGCGGAGTTGGCGATGTCTTGCTGCTCACCTTGGGCACGGGCGTGGGCGGAGCGGTGTTGCTTGATGGCCACTTGTTTACAGGTCATCGGGGGGCGGCCGCCGAGCCCGGGTTGATCGGCCTCGATCCCGCTGGTCCGCCCTGCAACAGCGGTAACAACGGCTCACTGGAATCCTTCTGCAGTCGCCGTGGCTTCGATCGCCTCTCCAGCGTGGATCCGGCCGAACTCTGCCGCCGGGCCACTGGCGGCGATGGCGAAGCCCTGGCGGTGTGGCGGGCCTATGGCCAGCTGCTGGGGCAAGGTTTGAGCTCGCTGCTCTATGTGCTCACTCCGGAGCTAGTGCTGATTGGTGGTGGCCTCAGCGGCGCCAGCGATCACTTCCTGCCAGCGGTGTGGCAAGAGGTGGAGCAGCGGGTGCAGGCGGCCAGCCGGGAGGGTCTGACGATTCGTCGCTGCAGCCTCGGCAACGGAGCCGGCCGGCTGGGGGCGGCTCGCCTGGCGCTGCAACGTTTGGCGCCCAGCTTGGGATGATGGCTTGATGATTCCTGATCCCTCCCCTGACCTGCTGGCCCGGGCGGCCCAAGTGCGCCGCTGCGCCATGGCTCTTGGCCAACTCGATGATGGCCAGCGCCGTCTGGCCGTGCTGGCCATGGCAGAAGCTCTAGAGCATGCCAGTGAAGCCATCTTGGTCGCCAACCAGGCCGATCTTGAGGCGGCTGCTGCCGAGGAGCTGGCGCCGGCGCTGGTAGCCCGGCTCAAGCTTGATGGTCCCAAATTGGCAGGGGCGATCGCGGGTGTGCGCCAGGTGGCGGAGCTTGCCGATCCGGTTGGCCGCCGTCAGCTCCACACCGAGCTAGATGCGGGGTTGGTGCTGGAGCGGCTGACGGTGCCCCTGGGGGTGCTGGGCGTGATCTTTGAGGCGCGGCCAGATGCGGTGATGCAGATCGCCTCCTTGGCAATTCGCTCCGGCAACGGCGCCCTGCTCAAGGGTGGCCGCGAGGCCACCCGCAGCTGTGAGGCCATTCATGCAGCGCTGCGCCGTGGCCTTGCCGCTAGTGCGGTGCAGCCCGATGCCCTGGAGCTGCTCACCAGCCGGGAGGAAAGCCTGGGGCTGCTGAAGCTCGATGGTCTGGTGGATCTGATCATTCCCCGAGGTTCCAATGCCCTGGTGCGCTTCATCCAGGACAACACCCGTATTCCTGTGCTGGGTCATGCCGATGGCATCTGCCACCTGTTTGTTGATCGGGCCGCCGACCTTGAGCTGGCCCTGAAGGTGGCACTGGATTCCAAGACCCAATACCCGGCAGCCTGCAACGCGATCGAAACCCTGCTGGTTGACGCGGCGATAGCTGCCGATTTTCTGCCCAGGGCCGTGCTGGCCTTCGGGGCCGCCGGGGTTGAATTGCGCGGCGATGCCGCCGCCATGGCGCTGGGTGTGAGCAATGCAGCCTCAGAGGACGACTGGAGCACCGAATATTCAGACCTGATCTTGAGCGTGAAAGTGGTGGCCGATCTGGATGCCGCCCTCGAGCACATCGCCCGCTACGGCTCGCGCCACACCGATGCGATCTGCACCGGAGCTGCCGCCACTGCCGACCGCTTCCTGGCTGCGGTTAACAGCGCCGGGGTCTACCTCAACTGCTCCACCCGCTTCGCCGATGGCTTCCGCTACGGCTTTGGCGCCGAGGTGGGCATCTCCACCCAAACCATGCCCCCCCGCGGCCCCGTTGGGCTGGAGGGTTTGGTGACCTATCGCTACCGGCTGCGCGGCGAGGGCCATATTGCCGCCGATTACGCCAGCGGCGTGCGCCAGTTCAGCCATCGCCCCCTGCCCCTTTGAGCTTCCTTCCCGTTTGCAATGGCTGGACCGTGAGCGATGCGATTCAGGTGCGAGGCCTGCGGCTTTGGGCCCATGTGGGGGTGCTCGATTTCGAGCGCAGGGATGGCCAGTGGTTTGAGCTGGATCTGGAATTGGGCGTGGATCTCAGTGCTGCTGGCCGCAGTGATGCCCTTGGCGACACCCTGGACTACAGCCAGTTGATCACCGCCCTGCAACAGCAGGCCCGCAGCCTGAGCTGCCAAACCCTGGAGCACTACAGCGAAAGGATTTTCGAACGGATCGAGGAGCTCTATGGCCCGGTGCCGGTCTGCATTGAACTGCGCAAGTGTCAGGCCCCGGTGTCTGGTTTTGAGGGGGTTGTGGCGGTGCGGCGCAGCCGGCATCACTAGGCAAATTTGAGGCAGAACCCGCCTCTGTGGTGAAAGTCAGGTTCGCTGCCGGGATGGGCCACGGCCCAGTATGCCAGCTCTCCGCTGGAGCTTTGGAGCACGGCGGACACCCCAACTTCGAGCCCCGCAGCTGCCCGGTGGGTGCCCAGCGCTGGTGGCAGCGCGCAAGTAAGGCTCAAGCTCAATTGTTTGTCATCGCCCCTCACGCTGAAGGGGAGTTGCTTGTAGGCAGGTTCCTCAGCTAGCCCCTGCCGGTAGCCCTCTAGGTGATAAACGTTCCAGTGACCGGCGGGCGAAAGGTTGTACTCCCAGTAGTCGCTGTTACCTGCAGCGGCAAGAAAGAATTCCAGGCAGGTTGCTTGCCAAAGAAGGTCTTGTCGCAGTGGTGGGCCGCTGCTGCGAGCAATCCTCAACTTGGCTAGTTCGCCCTCAAGCTGGAATGTGATCTGCAGAGTATTCTCAGCCACGTTGAGTTGGCCATGGAGTGAGTAGAGGTCAAGTTCCCCCTGCATTTCGGCTGCACAAGGAATTAATTTGAAGCTGGTGCTGTTCATCGCAGTTTTGCCACAATCTGCCGGATTTTTTCTTCCTGGGCCTCAATGCTTTCGGTGAGACGAAATTGCACTAGAGCCCTTGCGAGGTTGTGGTTGGGATGGGTGGTACGAAAGTAGACATTCCCAGCTAGATGGTCACTTAAGAAGCGTAGGCCTAGCTCGAAGCTGATCAGCCTTACCGACACGTAGATGTAATCTAGGTCCGTATCACTTAGGGATGTTCTTGCCGCGTCCAGGTAGCCCTCCAGGAGGGTCTCGCAGAGATCGAGATCAAATTTGACGCTATCAGGCTCACAGGCTTCTTCCCCCGCTGGATTGCAGGCTGAACGCAAGCAATCACCAATGTCGTAGTGCACCAGGCCTGGCTTAACTGTGTCTAGATCCACCATGCTCACGGCAGTTCCCGTGTGAGCGCAGAGCATTACATTGTTTATTTTGGGGTCACCGTGAATAGGCCGCAGCTGCAGAAGGCCCGCTTTATTGGCGTCCTCAAGGATCGGTGCCAGTTCGCGGCGTTGCTCTACGAATGCAGCACACCATTGCTCCCGACCGTCCTGACCTATTGGGCTGCATAGCAGAGCTTGGTCGTAGGCCGCCAGGTAGGTCGGTGTGACGTGGAAACCCGGCAGGGTGTCGGCTAGTTGCTCTGGGGGCAGCTCGCTGATCAGCAAGTGGAATAGCCCCAGGCCGCGACCTACCTGCCGGGCCTGCTCCCGGTCCGTGATCGCCTCAACCGTCACGGCCTCTTCGATGTAGCTCTGTAGACGCCAAAATTGGCCCTCTGCCCATAGCCAGGGTCGGCCGGTATGGCGGTTTGCGATTAGCCGCGGCACTTCCCATCGTTGTCCGATCAGAGGATGCTGCTCGGCATGCGCGCTGAGCGCCTCCAGGTTTTGCATCACCAGCTCCGGTTGGGGAAACACCCCGATATTGAGCCTTTGCAACACGTAGCGGCTTGCTGTTGACCCCCCCGAGTGCACCTCCAACAAATAGGTGTCGTTGACGTTGCCATTACCAAGGGGCGCAATCGTTGTGACAGGTCCGGGGAGGGCAAAGGCCTCGGCGACCGCCACCAGCTCCGGTGCAGGAGTGGCCATCAGGCGGCCACCAGCCCGGAATGGCGGATCAGCGCCTCGCTGCTTGGCTGACGCCCTCGGAAGGCTTCGAACACCTCAGCTGGGGAGCGGCTGCCACCCAGGCTGAGCACGGTGTCGCGGAAACGGCGGCCGGTGGTCACGATCTCCTCCTCCTGCTCCAGGCCCACCTCCTCGAAGGCACTAAAGGCATCGGCGCTGAGCACCTCAGCCCACTTGTAGGAGTAGTAGCCGGCCGCATAGCCGCCGGCAAAAATATGGCTGAAGGCGCAGAGGAAGGCGTCCTCGGCTATGGGCTCAAGCACCGTTGTGGTGGCAGCGATTTGGCGGCGCAGTTGATCCGGACTCTCACCGCTGTCGGGGGTCCACTGGCTGTGCAGGCGTAGATCGGTGAGGGCAAAGTGCACCTGGCGCAGGGTGGCCCCCCCAGCCATGAAGGTGCGGGCTGCCAGCAGCTTTTGGTATTCGGCTTCCGGCAGTGGTTCGCCGCTCTGCCAGTGGCGTGCCATGCCCATCAAGGTGGCCCGGTCGTAGCACCAGTTCTCCATGAATTGGCTGGGTAGCTCTACCGCGTCCCACTCCACGTTGTTGATACCGGCGGCCTGGGGCCGCTCCACCGTGGTGAGCATGTGCTGGAGGCCATGACCAAATTCGTGGAAGAGGGTTTCGACCTCGTCGAAGGTCATCAGGCTGGGGGTGTCCCCCACCGGTGGGCTCTGGTTGCAGATCAAGTAGGCCACCGGCAACACGGGCTCGCCGGTGGCGCTGCGGGAGCGGCCGAGGCATTCATCCATCCAGGCACCACCGCGCTTGCTGCCAGGGCGGCTATAGGGATCAAGGTAAAAACCGGCCAGGGGCGCCCCGTTACGGGCTTCGAGCACTCGGAAATAGCGCACATCGCTGTGCCAGATCGGTGCTTCCCCATCTGCGGCCACTATTTGTATGTCGAAGAGGCGCTGGCAAAGAACAAACAGTCCCTGCAATACCTGCTCCAGGGAAAACCAGGGTCTAAGGGCCTCGCTGTTGAGCTCGAAACTCTCCTGACGCAGCACCTCTGCCCAGTAGCTCACGTCCCAGGGCTTGAGCTCAGCTGCCTCGGGTGCCCCGTGGCGCCTGGCGCAGGCAGCAAGGGCGGCGAGCTCCTGCTGGGCCACTGGGAAGGCTGCAGCGCGCAGGTCTTCAAGTAGGTCTTCGACCTCTTGCACCGAGCCTGCCATTTTGGAGGCCAGGCTTACCTCGGCCCAGTTGGCATAGCCCAGCAGCTGGGCTTGCTTCAACTTCAGCTCCAGGATTTGGGAAATCAGGGGATTGTTATCCAGTTCGCCGCTGGCGGCCCTGCCCACCTGGGCGCGGTAGACCTTTTCGCGCAGGTCCCGGCGCTCACTGAATTTGAGAAAGGGCACCACCCTCGGCATATCTAGCCCCAGGCGCCAGCCGCTTTCACCGGCATCAGTGGCAGCTTGGGCCAGCAGCTGCCGCAGGCTGGCTGGTAGGCCGGCCAGTTCGGCTTCGCTGTTCAAAGTGAGGCTCCAGCCGTTGGTGGCATCGAGCACGTGGTTGCCGAAGGCGGTGGCGAGTTCGGCGAGCCGCTCACAGGCGGAGTTGAAGGCTTGCTGCTCCTGCCCCTCCAGGCCCACGCCCCGCAACTGCATGTCCCGTAGCTCCGCCGCCAGGATGCGGCTCTGGGTGGCATCGAGCTGGCTGGGATTGGCTTGCAGTGCCTCGAGAGCCCGATATATCGGACGCGATTGCCCAGCGCGGTTGCCGAATTGCACCACGGCCCCCTGCTGCTGTTGGTGGGCCTCCCGCAGGGCTGGTGTGTTGCAGACGCCATTGAGATGGCTCACCACACCCCAGCTCCAGCGCAACCGCTCGCCAAGCTGGTGTAGAGGCTCCATAACCTCCTCCCAGCTGAGCGACTCGGATTCGCCTAAGCGCAGCTCAAGCCTGGCTTCCTGGGCGGAGAGCGATTCGTTTAAGTCACTCAGTAAGGCAGGGATCGCCTGCTCTACCTGCTCCGGCGTGATCGCATCGAAGGGCGGAAGACCCTGACCAACCAGCAAGGGCAGGGGTGCGCTCAGGGTCATGGATGGGTGATTTGGTGCACCCATTCCAGCCGATCCAGCAAGACTTTGTGAGTTAGCCCAGGGCGGTGGCCCGGCCCATGGCAATCAGTGCAGTTGCACTCAATTGCTGGGCCAGGGCGTTGGTTGAGGCCTCATAGACATCGATTGCCAGCCTCGGCCAAAAGCCAATCGCCAGGGTTGGTATCAGCAGGGTGAGACCAATAAAAAGCTCCCGTGGACGCATGTCGCCCACCACAGCTAGGGCCGGAATTCTGGGACCGAAGAACACCCGGCGGCAGAGGCTGAGCAGGTAAACAGGAGTAAGTACTAATCCGATCGCTGCCAGCACGATGGCGATCACCCGGAAGCCGATGGTGAAGTCGTCGTTGGCGGTGATGCCGAGAAACACCGTGATCTCGCTCACAAAGCCACTCATCCCTGGCAGGGCAAGAGAAGCAAGAGAGCTTGCCAGGAAAAAGGCGAAGGTGATCGGCAGGGCCTTGGCGAGGCCGCCCATGTTGGGGATTGAAAGGGTTTTGGTGCGTTCGTAAAACACGCCGGTAACAAAGAACATGGCAGCTGCGATCAGGCCATGACTGATCATCTGCAACATGGCGCCGCTGATGCCAAGGGCATCTACTGCACCAATACCGAGCAGCACAAAACCCATGTGGCTCACGGAGCTGCAGGCAATTCGCCGTTTGACATTGTCCTGGGCAAAAGCATTCAGGGCGCCATAGACGAT
Source organism: Cyanobium sp. WKJ7-Wakatipu (assembly GCF_024345355.1). Lineage (NCBI taxonomy): Bacteria > Bacillati > Cyanobacteriota > Cyanophyceae > Synechococcales > Prochlorococcaceae > Cyanobium > Cyanobium sp. WKJ7-Wakatipu. The sequence goes on along the minus strand of NZ_JAGQAY010000001.1, from coordinate 200,209 downwards.
GTTGACAATGCCCAGCACAATTAGGGCTGGTGCCAACCTCAGATGCACCTCTGGAAGCATCTGCACGTTGAAGCGCAGCAGGGCGTAGCCACCCATCTTCAGCAGCACCCCTGCCAGCAACATCGATACGGGCGCATTGGCTTCACCGTGGGCGTCGGGCAACCAGGTGTGGAGGGGGAACATTGGCAATTTCACCCCGAAGCCCACCAGGAAGCCCAGATAACAGAGCAGGCCAAAGGTGCCACCGGGGGAACGGCTGGCGAGCTCTGAGAGGTTGAAGCTGAAGCTGTCGCCTGAGAAGGCAAGAGCAAGGCCGCTCAACAAGATCAGCAGGGAGGCTGTGGCGGTATATAAAATAAACTTAGTGGCCGCATATTGACGTTGCTTGCCACCCCAGATTGCGATTAACAGATATACCGGTACCAGCTCAAGCTCCCAGGCAAGGAAGAAAAGCAGAAAGTCTTGGGAGAGAAAAACCAGGCCCTGGGCTGAGGCCTGAACCAGCATCAGGGCGAAATAGAGGCGGGTTTTAGTCTTGATGTTCCAGCTGGCTGCCACCGAAAGCAGGGTTACCAGGCCTGAGAGCAGCACCAGCGGCGTGGAAAGGCCATCAGCTGCCAGGGACCACTCCAGGCCCATGGCCGGCACCCAGCTGACCCTTTCCACCAGTTGCAAATCACTGCTGGAGCCATCGAAGTGCCTGCTAAAGCAGAACAGCATCAGGCCAAGGTCAATCGCCAGGGTGGCGAGGGCCAGGGTGCGGGGCCACTTGGGGTCGCTGCCATCTCCTGGCAGCAGGGGCATTACCAGGGCGACTGCTGCTGGCAGCAGCACGATCAGGCTCAGCCAGGGAAAGGCCGATTCCGCTGCTGGAACGCCCAGGCTGGACGCGGCTAGCAGGGGCATGTTGACGTCCATCACGGCCCGATTGCAGATCTGGTGATTCGCTGAACAAGGCCGAGGTCAGGCGGTGCTCAAATCGAGTACCAACCTATCAGCCCCGGTTGCTCGACTGAGTAAATTTACTCACTGGCGGCGAGCTTCTGGTCTGGCAGGTTCTCCCAGCGGCTGCCCAGTTGCTGGATGGCCAGCACCTCGGAGCGGGACTCAACCCCGGCTTGGTGCCAGGCCCGCACCATCGCCCTGCTGACGTTCTCGGCTGCTGGTTTGGGGCACAGGGCAAGCAGGCTTGGACCGGCGCCACTGATCACGCAACCCCAGGCTCCCGCTGCTAACGCCGCCTCCCTCACGGCCTTGCCACCGTGAATCAAGCCCCAGCGGTAGGGCTCATGCAGGCGGTCGTGCATGCCATCGGTGATCAGGTCGCCATTGCCGGTGCGCAGCCCCTGCAGCAGCAAGGTGAGGGAGCCCAGGTTGATCACCGCATCCCCCACCGGAATCGATTTGGGCATGGCCCGCCTTGCTTCGCTGGTAGTGAGCCGGATAGCGGGGATTGCCACCACGGCCTGTACCAGGGGCGACCACTCACAGCGCACCACTCGCCAGCGGTGGGACGCCGCTTTGGCTGTCATGCACAATCCCCCCACCAGGGATGGCACCACGTTGTCGGGATGGCCTTCGATATCAATGGCCAACTCCAGCAGCTTCTCGCGGCTGAGGGGCTCGCCCACCAGCGCATTGGCGCCGATAAGCCCAGCCACGATCGCTGTGGCGCTGCTGCCTAGACCTCGGGCCGGCGGCACCGCCAGCCGCACTCTTGCCTCAAGGGCCACCGGCTCCTCGCCAGCTTCTTTCCACACCCGTTGAGCCGAGCGATACACCAGGTTGTCGGGCCCACCGCGAAGGTGGGCACCTTCGCTGCCTTCAATAATCAGATCAAAGCGCTCGCTGCCTCCCTCGATGCAGCGCATCTGGAAGACGTTGTCGAGATCCAGGGCAGCCCCCAGACAGTCAAAGCCTGGGCCCACATTGGCGGTGGTAGCGGGAACGTGAACCTCAACCCCTTGTCCGACCCGGGGGCGCACCATGGGACAACTTCTGCTGCGCCCAGTGTCTCAGGCCAGCAGCATGCGCGCCCGGCAGGCCGCGCTGAATTGGCCAATGGCCGGATCAACCACGGCCGTGATCGGCATGCTTGCCAGCACCGGCTCTAGCCGACCTTTATTAAGGAATGCCCGGTTAAAGGTGGGCGAACGCAGGTTTTCCAGCAGTTTTCCTGCGGTGCCGCCGGCCAACCACACCCCTCCCCGGCTCAGACCCGCCAGGGCCAGATCGCCACACACACTGCCGTAGCAGCCGATCCAGATCTCCAAGGCTTCGCAGGCCAGGCTTTCCCCTAGGGCAGCGCTGGCTGCCACGGCAGCGGGCAGTTCCGACCCTTCGGCTAGCGGGGAAAGGGCATGGTCTCCGCCGGGGTGGCGGATGTGAAGCAGCCAGCGCGCCACTTCGCCCAGGCCCGTGCCGCTCACCACCCGCTCGATCGAGACTCGCTCCAGGCTCCGCTCTTGAGCGAGCCACCGTTTGAGCTCCCATTCCTGCTGGCTGCGGGGGGCGAATTCAGCGTGGGCGGCCTCGCTGGCCACCGCTACCAGCCCAGTTGGGGTTGGTACCCCGTAGGCCACCCCCAGACCCGTTCCCGCACCTAGCACCAGCAAGGGCGCCTCCGGCCTCGCCACCCCCGGGCGGATTGGCGCCTGTTGCTGTGGGGTGAGGTGGGGCAGCCCGTAGATCAATACGGCGAAATCATTGACCAGCTCAAACCGCCCTATACCTGTGGCCGCAGCCAGCTGGCTGCCATCAAGCTGCCAGTGAAGGTTGGTTAGTTGGGCCTGACCCGCCTCCACCGGCCCAGCCACCGCCAGGCAGGCGGCAGCTGGGCTGGGCTGGCCAACACCCAGAAAGCTGTCAAGCATTGGGGCTAGGTCGTCCCAGTCGGCGGATAGGTAGCGCTCACTGCGCAGCAGCTTCAATTCACCCCCGGCCTGCAGCTGATACAGGGCGAGAAGTGTCTTGGTGCCGCCGATGTCCCCAGCTAGAAGGGTGGTCACTGGCCGGGTGTAGTGACCGCCGGCAGGCCCAAGCCGGCTGCCCGCTCGGCATTTGCCGTCACTGCTGCAGCCAGCAGGTTGGCCACGGCCACGCTGCCGAGCTCGCCTTCGCGCCTGCTGCGCAGGCTCACGGCACCTGTTTCAGCCTCCTTGGCGCCGATCACTCCCAACAGGGGGATTTTCATCTGCTCGCCGTTGCGAATCAGCTTGCCGAGGCGCTCGCCGGAATGGTCCAGGGTGGCGCGGATGCCAGCGGCCTTGAGCTGCTCCAGTAGCTGCTCGGCGTAGGCCATCACCTCATCGGTAACGGGCAGCAGCCGGATCTGCTCGGGTGCCAGCCAGAAGGGGAAATCGCCGGCGTAGTTCTCGGTCATGATCCCGAAAAACCGCTCCAGCGAACCGAAGATGGCCCGGTGAATCATGATCGGGCGCATTCTTGAGCCATCAGCGGCTACGTACTCCAGTTCGAACCGTTCTGGCAGGTTGAAATCGAGCTGGATGGTGGAGCACTGCCACATTCGCCCGATCGCATCTTCGATTTTTAGGTCGATCTTGGGACCGTAGAAGGCGCCGCCGCCTTCATCGATCTTGTATGCCCAGCCCTTGCGATCGAGGGCCTCGATCAGGCCTTGGGTTGCCAATTCCCACACTGCGTCTTCGCCGATTGATTTCTCCGGCCTGGTGGAGAGATTTATTTCGTAGGTCTTGAAATCGAAGGTGGAAAGGATCTCTTCTGTGAGATCAAGGATGCGCAGGATCTCATCGCTGATCTGCTCTGGTAGGCAAAACACGTGGGCGTCATCCTGGGTGAAGCCGCGCACCCGCATTAGGCCGTGCATCACACCCGGGCGCTCATAGCGATAAACGGTGCCCAACTCGGCCCAGCGAATTGGCAGCTCCCGGTAACTGCGCAAGGTGCTTGCGTATGTGAGCACGTGAAAGGGGCAGTTCATGGGCTTGAGCTGGTATTGCCGCTCATCTACTTGCATGGGGCCAAACATGCTCTCGGCATAGAAGTCGAGGTGGCCGGAAGTCTTCCACAGGCTGATATCAGCCACGTGTGGTGTGTACAGCAGTTCGTATCCAGCTGCGAAATGGGCCTGACGCCAAAAATCCTCGATCAACAGGCGCATCCGCGCCCCGCGGGGATGCCAGAACACCAGTCCAGCCCCGGCCTCATCCTCGATCGAGAACAGATTCAGGTCGGTGCCCAAGCGTCTGTGGTCCCGTCGTTTGGCCTCTTCCTTGCGCCGCTTGTGTTCCGCCAGTTGTTCAGCTGTTTCCCAGGCGGTGCCGTAGATGCGCTGCAGCTGGGCTTTGGTTTCATCGCCACGCCAATAGGCGCCGGCGACGCTCTCAAGCTCGAAGGCCTTGGGGTTGAGCTCGCTGGTATTGGCTACGTGGGGCCCGGCGCAGAGGTCCCACCACTCCTCCCCCAGGGTGTAAAGACTTATGGGCTCCTGGATCCCCGCCAGGATCTCCAGTTTGTAAGGCTCGTTTTGGGCTTTGATCCTGGCCTCGGCTTCAGTGCGGCTTACTTCGATCCGCTCAAGCGGCAGACGCCGGCCAATGATCTTGCCCATCTCCTTTTTTATTGCCTTGAGATCGGCCTCGGTGAAGGGATCGGGATTGTCGAAGTCGTAATAGAAGCCGCTCTCGGTCCAAGGGCCAATGGTGACTTGGGCCTGGGGAAAGAGCTTCTGCACAGCCATGGCCAGCACATGGCTCATCGAGTGACGGATGCGCAGCAGCTGGTTGCTTTCGCTGGTTTTGGGCAGGGCGATCGGAGCGGGCTCGGAGCTGCTTGGGTTCACGGGCACTGATCGCGCGGCTAACTAAGGCGAATGTCGATCCTACCCAGCGCTCCTAAGCTGGATCTATGGGTTTTTCTCCTCCAACACCCGAGCATCAATCCCCCGGCGTCCTGCTTGATCAGCTGCTTGGGTCCTTGCTCGACGACTTCAGTTCCTGGTTTGAACGGGGTTTGTTGCTGCTAGATCACTGTCCGGAAACCGTGATGCCCCAAGACCAGCAGCTGATCCCGCGCGATCACCTGGTGCAGGCCCGCAAGGAACTCTGCGCTGCCACCAGCTTGCGCCAGGCGGCTCCGATACCAATGGCCCTCGAGATGGAAACCCTGGCTCCCTGGCATCAACTGATGTTGTCGGTGTGGAATCTTTCGGCGGCCCTGCGCCGGCATGGGGTGACCCTGCCGTGATGGGCGAGCGCCGCAACCTGGCTTTGAGCTACGTCCTCTGGGCCCTAGGCCTGGTGGGAGTGTGTGGCGTGCATCGCTTTTACAACCGTAAGCCCCTCAGCGGCACTCTCTGGTTGCTCACTTTTGGCCTCTGCTTCGTGGGCCAATTGGTTGATCTCTGGTTGATGCCCGAACTGGTTGACCAGGCGAACCGGCCTTTGGTGTTATCAGGCTCGACCCTCTCGGTTGAGCGGCAGCTAGTTCATCTGGCTAGGCGCAGAGGTGAGCTGGGCTTCACCCTCAATGACGCCCTCGTTGAGATGGAGTTGCCGGCTGGGGTGGAGAGTCGCCAGGTGCGTGATGAGATCCAAAGGTTGCTCCATGCTGAGCTGCTGGATGTCGGCAATGACGAGCGGGGCCGGGTGATCTACAAGGAGCCTTGAGACAGCGACGTTTTTTGCTGTTGCTGGGGCTGGCGGCTGGAGCGTCGCTGCCCATGGGGTTGTGGAGTTGCCCCCTGCGTCAGCTCACGGGCATACCCTGCCCCACCTGCTACTTAACGCGCTCCGTGCTGGCGACCCTGCATGGCGACCTCGCCCAGGCCCTGGTGTGGCACGCTTTTGGCCCGGTGCTGGTGGGGCTAGCGCTGGCCCTGGGGCTCTGGACTTTTTTAGGTGGCCGCCTGGCGTCTCGGCGGCTGCTGCAGTTGGCCTGTTCCGCTGCGCTGCTCGCATTTGGCTACTGGCTGCTGCGGCTCTGGGGCTGGAGCCAGGGCCAGCCTTTGCCGACCTGAACTGCCTAGAAAGCTCCTAGGCGGGCGGCAAGAAACCCAGTGTTTCCCGCACCCGTTTGAGGGTCTCATCGGCCACGGCCGCAGCCTTGTGTTGGCCATTGCGCAGCACCTCTGCCACCGCGCCTGGCTGCTGCCGCCACTCCTGATAACGCTGCTGCACGGGCCTTAAGGCCTCTACGGCAGCTTCTGCCAGCAGGGGCTTAAAAGTGCCCCAGCCCATGGCGCCGCACTGCTCGGCTGCCTGCGAGCGGCTTTTGCCGGCCAGCAGGGCGTAGAGCCCCAGAAGGTTGTCTGCTTCCGGGCGCTCCGGATTACCGAATTCCAGCCCCATGGTGGGGTCGGTTTTGGCCCGTTTGATTTTTTTAACCACCAGTTCCGGCGGATCCAGCAAGCTGATCCGCGAGCCCTCGTTGGGGTCGCTTTTGCTCATCTTTGAGCTGCCATCAGTGAGGCTCATCACCCGGGCCCCTTCGCGCAGGATCAAGGGCTCGGGCACCTTGAGCACAGGAATTACTTCACCGTCTGGATTGCGCTTGCCAAAACGAGCGTTGATGCGCTGCTGGGCAATGTCGCGGGCGAGTTCGAGGTGCTGCTTTTGGTCCTCCCCCACTGGCACCAGATCAGCGTCGTAGAGCAGGATGTCGGCAGCCATCAGCACCGGGTAATCCAACAGGCCCACAGACACCTGGTCTCCGTGTTTGATTGCCTTTTCCTTGAACTGGATCATCCGCTCCAGCCAATTGAGCGGGGTGACGCAGTTCAGCAGCCAGGCAAGTTCGCAGTGGGCACTCACGTGGCTCTGCACGAACACGGTTGAGCGATCGGGATCTATGCCGCAGGCGAGATAGAGAGCTGCTGTTGAGAGCGTGTCCTCGGCGAGCTGGGCTGGCTGATGGGGAACTGTGATCGCATGAAGATCCACCACACAAAAAAAGGTGTCGTGGCTGCTCTGGAGATCAACCCAATTACGGATTGCGCCCAGCCAGTTGCCGAGGTGCAGAGCCCCAGTGGGTTGCACCCCAGACAAAACCCTCGGCCGTGCCATGGGACTCAGCTCGCGGTGCTCTCAGGATTTTCGGTGCTCTCAGAGTTTTCGGGGCTCTCAGTGCTCTCGGGGGCAAGATCTTCGGCGGCAGCTTCGATCTGCTCGTCCGGGGCAGCCTCTTCAGAGTTGGTCTCGATGGGCTCAGCCACGGGAGCAGGAGGCTTGCTTGGGCGAGCAAAGGGATCGATTCGAGGTGCCCGCTCCTGGCGGATCACCCGGTTCTCGCCACCCCCCGGCCGGCGCTCCGCGCGGGGTGCATCACCCCGTGGACCGGCCTGGGCCCTTTGCTGAGCGACTAGTTCGTCGAGCTTTCCATCCTCGAGCAGCTGGGCCACCGTGCGAATGGCGAAGCCCAGGGCAGCCACTGTGGAGCGCAGCGCGAAGCCCTCCTGAATGGCTCTGGCGGCACGCATCTCGTTGTCGCTGAGCCGGATGCGGAATCCGCCGGGTTCGCGGTTGCCTGGCGGCCGGCCGCCACCGGCGCGCCCTCCCTGGTCATCGCGAGATTGAGAGGGGGTGGTTTCGTCGGCCATCGCCTCAGCCTGTGCAGTCAGGGGCAAGTGTGCCGCATCGGCTGGCCAAGGGGGGGGTGAGCCAGTGCAGCCGATGGGGCTCCCGCTGCCCGCTGCGAGCTAGCACGATCAGGGGCAAGGACCGCACGGTTCCTGGTTGAAACTGGTTTCTATAGGTCTCCAGCAGCTCCAGATAGGCAGTAAAAGTCCAGCCGTGGTTGCCTCGCTCCTGGTGACCCCAAAAGTGGCGCAGCGCCTCCTGGCAAGCCGGTTGACCGAATTCCTGCCAGCAGCGCAGCTGGGCTGACCAGGCCGGCTGTCCGGCGGCGATCCAGGCCCGATAGCGCACCAGCTCCGGGGCTTCAGCACTGGCATCTGGCGGCAGCACCAGGGCAAGCTGCTCCAGTGATATGCGGCGCAGCCTCAGCCAGCAGCGCTCCAGCAGGGCCACCGGCAGGTTGCCAACCCAATTGGGAGCAGCCTGCAGCTCCACTGCCCAATCCAGCAGCTGGGCCTGCTGCCTCAGTGTCAGTTGCGGCAGGTGCTCAGCCATGGGTGCCCTTAAAGGTGATTGCGGCGCTGGCGTATTCCCGGGGTTCGAGGTGGATCGTGCAGCGCACCCGACCAAACCGGGCCTCTAGGTGCTCCTCCACCAATTCGGTGATCCGGTGCGCAGTTGGCAGGTTATTGGTGTCCACAACCATGTGCATGTCGATGAACACCTGCTGGCCGAGCACCCCGCGGCTGGCGATGTCGTGGCAGTTGAGCACCCCCGCAACTTCCATCGCGACCTGGTGAATGGCCTCCGGAGCAATGGCGATCTGATCAACCAACTGGGGCAGGTTGGTTCGCAGCACCGACCAGCACACCCGCACCAGAAGCAAGCACAGCGGAATTGCTAGGGCGACATCGAGCCAACTGAGGTTGAGCCACAGCGCTCCGGCCAGGCCCACCAGCACCACCGCCGTTGTCCAGATGTCGCTGCTGGTGTGGGCCGCATCGGCCTTGAGCAGCGGACTGCCTAGCCTTCCTCCCTCGGCCCGCTCGTAGCTAGCCAACAGAATGTTGATGCCGAGCACGAGCAGTAGCACCAGTAGCTCCCGGCTGTCCATTCGCAAGGGCTGGAGTCCGGTGCGCAGCCTTCCCAGGGCGGCCTGCAGGATCTCGAAGGCAGTGAACAGGATGAAGGCTGCAATTGCCAGGGCACCCACCGCTTCGTACTTGTGGTGCCCGTAGGGATGGTCCCGGTCTGGTTCGGGATCCGAAAGTGCGTTGGTCACCAGTCCCAACAGACTTGAGAATCCGTCAGTGGCACTGTGCATGGCATCCGCCAGCACGGCTAGTGAGCCACTCAAGAGGCCCAGGAGCAATTTCAACAGCGTCATGCTGATGTTTACGGCCAGGGCCACCAGCAGCACTCGCTTCACTTGTTCGCGAGTGTCTTGGCGAAGCTCCATTGGGTTGTCCAATACTCCTGGAGCTGGCAAGGCAGACCCCCGACTCGCGCCCAAGCTATTGGCATTTGCCGCCTGCGCAGCGTCTCAGGCTGAGCTAAAGATGCATCAGCTTGTCCAGCGCCGTTGACGCCGCCGGTGACCCTCCCCCAGCTCGCCGGGTTAGCCATGGTCCGCCAGGCCATGCCCACGACCCTCAAACCTTGGCTGCCGGCTATCGGCACCGGGGTCATGGGCTGGTTTGCCCTCGATGGGCTGCTGCGGTTGAGCCACCTGCCCATCGCCTCTGGCCTCACCTTGGCGGGCCTGGGCCTGGGTGCTTCGCTGCTGCGGCGCCGCCAACCCCGGGGGCCAGCCCCTACGGATGTGCCCGGCTGGCTGGGGCGCCTGGAGCAGCTTGAGGGCCAGTTTTTACGCTTGGCAGGGGAGTCAACCCCAGCCCAGGCTGAGCTAGCCAGCCGGATGCGCAAGAACCAACTGGCAGCCCTGCGCCAGGAGCTTGATCGGCAGGGCTTGCAGTTGGCCTTAGTGGGTACCTGTCCTCCGGCTCTGGCTCTGCAACCAGATCTGATCGAGGCCCTCCGTGGTGCCGAGACACTTCAGTTGCACTGGGCCCACCCCTTGCCGGCCTGGAGTAACGATTGGTCTTGGCCTGAAGCATTTGCAGCCTGCGACCTGCTGATCCACCATCTGCGCACGCCTCTCTCAGCTGCCGATCTGCGCTGGCTCGAGGCCCTACCCGCCGCTCAGCCCGCCTGGCTGCTGGTGGAATTCAACAGAGGTGACCAGACTCTCGAAGCTCTTGCCGCTGAATTGCGCTCCCAGCTTGGACAGGATCTCTCCCAGCGATTGCTCTTTTGGAATGGCCTGCCCACGACACTTACAGCCAGCATTTCGCCCCTAGCCCGGCAGCTCGCCAGTGCCGGAGCGGAGCTGCGCCGCGGCCGGCAGCTGCGTCGTCTTGAGCAATTGCATGGCCTTTGGCAGTGCGAGCTTGAGCAGTTGCGGCGGCAGCACTTTCTGCCACTGCAGCGGCGCACCCAATGGCTGGTGGCGGCCGGTGTCGTGGCGGCGCCCCTGCCGAGCCTCGACCTGCTGGTGCTGGCGGTGGCGAATGGCTTGATGCTGCGCGAGATGGCTCGCCTCTGGGATTGCCCCTGGACCTTCGAGCAACTGCAGGCCGCCGCTAGCGAGCTAGCCAAGGCAGCACTCGCCCAAGGGGTGGTGGAGTGGAGCAGCCAGCTTCTTACTGGCCTGGTCAAATTGCATGGCGCTACCTGGCTGGTGGGGGGGGCGTTGCAGGCGCTCAGCGCTGCTTATCTCACCAGGGTTGTGGCCAGGTCCATGGCTGACATGTTGGCCCTCTCGGCGGGGGTGAGCGAGCCGGATCTCGCCGAGATCAAACGCCAGGCACCCCTGTTGGTGGCTAAGGCAGCGGCGGCTGAAAAACTCGACTGGCCTGCTTTTCTCGAGCAGGGCCGGCAATGGCTTCGCAACCAGTCTGAGACTGGCTCCCTGGCCGAAAGCGTCTGAGGGAGAGGGCTCAGAACTGCATGAATTCAAATTTATTCGCTAATGCTGCGTTGTCCTTCGCGAGGTTTCGGCAGGATTCAAGATTCAGGCAGGCCACCGCGCTCCTCTTCCCGGCCCTGCTGGTCGGCATGCTGACCGGCTGCCGCCAGCCGCTAGCCGGCTCCTCGGCCTCCACAAGCGATGGACGCCCCCTGGTACTCACCACCTTCACCGTGCTGGCCGATATGGCCCGCAATGTGGCCGGAGACCGCTTGCAGGTGCGCTCGATCACTCGGCTGGGAGCAGAAATCCACGGCTACGAACCCAGCCCCAGCGACCTGGAGGCCGCCCAGGGGGCAGACCTCATCGTCAGGAACGGGCTGGGGCTGGAGCGATGGGTCGATCGCTTCATCCAAGCCGCTGGTAATGGAGCCGAGGTCACGCTCAGTGATGGCATGAGACCCCTGTTGATTGAGGGAGATGCCTATGCCGGCAAGCCCAATCCCCACGCCTGGATGTCGCCCCAGCGAGCCCAGCATTACGTGGACCGGCTGGTGCTGGCCTTCTCAGCCCTCGATCCGGCCGGGGCTGACAGCTTTCGGGCCAATGGCGAGACCTACAAGCGCCGGCTGGGTCAGCTGGATGCGGACCTGCGGGCGGCCCTGGCGAGGGTTGCGCCCGCCCAGCGCCTCTTGGTCAGCTGTGAGGGTGCCTTTTCTTATCTGGCCCACGACTACGGGCTTGAGGAGGCCTATCTCTGGCCTGTGAATGCGGAGAGCCAGGTCACCCCCCGACGCATGGCCCGTCTCATTGAGACGGTGCGCAGGCGTCGAGTGCCCGCTGTTTTCTGTGAGAGCACGGTGAACGCCGATGCCCAGCTAGAGGTGGCCCGAGCCGCCGGTGCCCGCTTCGGCGGTACCTTTTACGTGGATTCGCTCTCGGATACTTCCGGCCCCGCTCCCACCTTGCTGAAGCTGCAGCGTCACAACGTCGATCTGATCGTCAAGGGTCTAGGACCCGACGCAGTTGGCCGCTGATGCGCATCGAAGCCGACCACCTGTACGTCGACTACAACGGCATCGTGGCCCTATTCGATGCTTCGTTGCGGCTGCCCGCCGGTTGCATCTGCGGCCTCGTAGGCATGAATGGCGCAGGCAAGTCCACATTGTTCAAATGCCTGACGGGCTTTGTCCGCCCATCCAGGGGCCGCATCCTCATCAACGGCCAGAGCGTTGCCCAGGCCCAGCGTTACCAGGCGGTTGCCTATGTGCCCCAGAAGGAGGGCATCGACTGCAGTTTTCCCATCTCTGTCTGGGACGTAGTGATGATGGGTCGATACGGCTCGATGAACCTGCTTCGCCTGCCCCGCTCCGCGGATCGGCTGGCAGTGGGTGAAGCTCTCGAGCGGGTTGAGCTGCTCGATCTGAGCGACCGGCCGATCGGGTCCCTCTCCGGCGGACAGCGCAAGCGGGCTTTTCTGGCCCGCGCCATCGCCCAGGGAGCCTCTGTGCTGTTGCTCGACGAACCCTTCAACGGCGTAGATGTTCGCACCGAGAAGCTGATGGCTGCTCTGTTTCTCCAGTTCCGCCAGGAGGGAAGGACGATTCTGATCTCATCTCACGACCTAGGGCAAGTGCGCGATTTCTGTGATCTGGTGGTCTTGATCAACAAGACCGTGCTCGCCTTCGGCGAGACGGCAAAGGTGTTTACCCCCGAAAATTTAGCCCTCGCATTTGGCGGTTTACCAGCGGATCTGCTGGTGCTGGTGAACGGCAGGCATGAGGAAACCGGCCCATGACCTTGCTGTTGGAGCCCCTCAGTCACGCCTTTATGGTGCGGGCCTTACTGGTCAGTGCCCTGGTTGGTGGCAGCTGCGGTCTGCTCTCCTGCTATATGACCCTCAAGGGCTGGGCCCTGATGGGCGATGCCGTCTCCCATGCGGTCATGCCTGGAGTGGTGGTTGCCTACTCCCTGGGTCTGCCGTTCTCCCTGGGGGCATTTGTCTTCGGGGTGGGATCGGTGGCCTTGATCGGCTTCGTCAAGCAGAAGTCGCGGATTAAGGAAGACACGGTGATTGGCCTGGTGTTCACCGGTTTCTTTGCCCTTGGGCTTGTTCTTGTGTCGAAGGTGCGCAGCAATATCGATCTCACCCACATCCTTTTTGGCAACGTGCTGGGCATCTCCAGTTCTGACATCTGGCAGACGTTGTTGATATCGGCGCTGGTGGTGGTAGTGCTCTTGGTGCTGCGGCGGGATCTGCTGCTTTTCTGTTTCGATCCCACCCATGCCCGCTCGATCGGCATCAACACCGGCCTTTTGCACTACACCCTGCTCTCGGTGCTCTCACTGGCGGCCGTGGCGGGGTTGCAGACCGTAGGGGTGATCCTTGTGGTGGCGATGCTGGTCACCCCGGGAGCTACGGCCTACCTACTCACCGATAGCTTCGATCGCATGACCCTGCTCGCCATTGCCAGCAGCGTCTTCTCCAGCCTGCTGGGGGTCTACATCAGCTACTGGAGTGACAGTTCCACCGCCGGCTGCATCGTCCTGGTGCAGTTCGGTCTGTTCCTTCTGGCTTTTCTGCTGGCCCCCCGTTACGGCATCCTGAGGGGCAAAGGCCTCCAAGATCCATAGGCATGCCAGATCAGGGCTGGCCCTGGTGGCCGCTGTTGCCGCTCTACCCCTACGGACGCCGCCGCACCTTGGTGCGCGAACTGATCCCAGGCCAGGTCTGGAGTTTCGAGCAGCTCCAAGGGGTGTTTTACGTGGCAGTGCCGATCCGGATGACGGTGGTGCGTGTGCGGGGTGGTCTGTTGCTCTATGCCCCCGTGCCCCCCACGGGAGAGGTGCGGGCAGCTCTTGCCGAGCTGGAGCACCGCTACGGGCCCGTTTGCACGATCGTGCTGCCCACCAGCTCTGGCCTCGAGCACAAGCTGCCGGTGCCGGCGATGGCAAGGGCGTTCCCCGCTGCTGAGGTGTGGGTGACACCACGGCAGTGGAGCTTCCCCTTACCGCTGCCGCTGGCTTGGCTGGGGTTCCCGGCCCAGCGCACCCGGGTGCTGTTTGAGCAGGGGCTTCCCCATGCCGATGAACTGCACTGGCTACCGCTCGGGCCCCTAGACCTAGGCCTGGGCACCTTCATGGAGGCGGCCTGCCTGCACCGCGCTAGCGGTTGCCTGCTGCTCACCGATGCCCTAGTGGCCATCAGTGAGCAGCCCCCAAAGCTATTTGATGCCGATCCGACGCCGCTGCTTTTCCATGCCAGGGATCGCGGTGATGCGCCCCTGCTCGACACTCCTGATTGCCGCAGACGGGGCTGGCAGCGACTGGTGTTGTTTGCCTCCTATCTCCGCCCAGATCATTTGCAGGTGCCTGGCATCAGGGAGTTGCTTGCCGGCCTGCTGGCCGCGGGGGTGCGCTCTCCGCGGGCCTATTTCGGCCTCTATCCCTTCCGCTGGCAGGAGGGCTGGCAGGCTGAATTTCGGAGTTTGGTGCCCGGCCCTGAGGCCGCACTGCTGGTGGCGCCTGTGTTGGAGCGGCTGGTCTTTCCCCGCTGCCGGGCCGCCCTGGTGACTTGGATCCGCACTTTGGCTGGCCAATCCGAGATCCGCTGGCTGGTGCCGGCCCATTACGAAGCTCCGGTGGCCTGCAGCCCTCAGCAACTAGGGGAGCTTGCAGACTGCCTGGAAGGGCGAGATTGGGCACCAGATAGGGGCAGCTGGGCCTACCTGAGCGGCATTGACAAAACCCTCCTGCGCTTTGGAGTGGTGCCAGAGCAGCCCGCGGTGCCTGGACCAGGGTTTCTGGATTAGGGGATTCTGGATTAGGGATTTCTGAGTTTGGACTAACTCAGAGCCTGAGATCGCCTGGGTCGGCATCGAGGTCGCTGTCCAGATCTCCGCAGCCCAGCAGGCTCGTGTCCAGTTCCATGCGCTGCTCCATCTGGCGCAGGAAGTAACCGGTCATCATTGCCGAAGCCAGCAGGCCAGCCAGGTTTTCTCGGTTGGTCTGAATCTTGACCTCGAACTGCTCGCCGGGGAGCATCCCCAACAGCCCTTGGACGTTGTGGCGAATGATGTCCTGGATGTCGCCACTGGCTGAGCGAGCAACCCTTTGCAGCACATCAGGAGACTGCTCCTGCAAGTACTGAATCAACGAGTTACCGCTGATTGCTTCGTTATCGGTGGTCAGGAACTCCGGGTTGAACATCGCCGGCGTGCGCTGCATCCATATTGCACCTTACCCCAGCTCAATCGTCGTACTAGGGGGGTGGCCCATGGCGGAGATCCGTAACCAGCCAAACCGATTAAGGGGCCAGTAGCGAAGCACCGCCGTGCCGATCAAGGCCTTTTGAGGCAGTGGCCCCCAGAGGTGGGAATCCAAGCTGGCATTGCGGTTGTCTCCCAAAACCAGCAGATGGTCTGGGGGCACCGTGAGGGGTTCCAGCTGGTAGTCCATCGGTTCAGCTGACCAATCAATCGCCGCCTTGCTGCCGTTGCGCCAAAGCACACCATCGCGCACCTCCACTTCATCGCCCGCTTGGCCCACCACCCGCTTGATCAAGGCCGCTTTGGGGTCGTAGCCAGCGGCTATTAGGGCTGTGGGGGGATGGAAAACCACCACGGTGCCGATCGGTATGGGGCGATGCAGCCGGGCGCGCAGCTTCTCCACCAGCACCCGATCCTGCAGTTGCAGGGCCGGGAGCATTGATCCCGAGGGAATCCAGCGGGGTTCCAGCACCGCCCAGCGCAGCACCAGGGCCAGCAACACCCATACCAGCACTGGCACAACCTGGCGGCGCAGGGTTTCGACCAAGCTGGGGATGCTGCTGCGGGGCGAGGACGACAAGGGAGCAGGGGAGACTGGTTCAATCCATCCTGAACCGCCCTGGCGTGGAGTTGGCCCGTCGCAATCTCGAGGCGGCGCTGCTGCTGCTGAAGGCCCTGATGGGCCAGGGGCTCAGCCAGGCTGTGTTGTGTCCGGGCAGTCGCTCCGGTGCCCTGGCCCTGGCCCTGGGCGTGCTCGAGCCGCGCGGGCTGGTGCTGTACACCGCCATTGATGAGCGCTCTGCCGCTTTTTTTGCCCTGGGATTGGCCAGGGCGACTGGAAAAGCAGTTGCGGTTGTCACCACCTCGGGAACCGCTGTGGCAAACCTGCTGCCCGCCGCGGTGGAAGCGGACTATGGCGCCATCCCCCTATTGCTGATCAGTGCTGATCGCCCCACCCGGCTCAAGGACTGTGGGGCAAACCAGACCGTGAACCAGGAAAGCTTTCTGGCCGCCAGTGTGCGCTGGTTTGGCCAGGGCGATGGCACTGGACTGGCTGCCATGACGGACGCTGCCATCGCCGCCCTGGCTCGCCAGGCATGGTCTGAAACCCGGCCCCCTGGCCTGGCCCCCGGGCCAGTGCACCTCAACCTTCCCTTTGCCGAACCTCTACATGCCAACGGGCCGGCGCTGCTTGAGGCAAGCGCCCACGGTTCTCTTGAGCCAATTCCACCTCCATTGGGCTATCTCGCCCTGGGGGCTGCTGGTTCAGGGATACAGGCAACGCTCTTCAGCCCCGCTCCCGATCCAGGCCAGCCAGGCGTGGTTGTGGCTGGTCCCTGGCGCGGCCTGCCCCAGCACTGGCCTGGTTATGTGGAAGCTTTGCTGCGCTGGCAGCGGCGCACGGGCTGGCCCGTGCTGGCAGATGGACTCAGCGGGCTGCGGGGGTTGGCTGACCTCGATTTGATCAGCAGCTACGACCTACTGCTCGAGGCTCCTGAACCCATGCTGCGTTCAGCCCAGGTGCTGCGCCTTGGCCCCTTGCCCGCCAGCCGCCGCCTGCAGCGCTGGCTGGCCGACCAGAACGCTCTCCAGTGGCTAGTAAGTGAGGGTGAGCCGAGATGTCTTGATCCGCTCGGCAGCGGATGGCACGGCAGCGGATGCCAGCAGAGCGCAGCCGGTTTGGCCGGCTGGAGCGCCAGCTTGCCTCCATCTTTTTGGGCCGGCGGCCCCAGCGCCGAGGCCCTGCAGTTTGGCTCTCGCTGGCGCCAGCGGGAGCTGCAATTACAACTCTGGCTGGATCAGCAGCTGGCCAGCGGTGATGGCGCTGAAAATGGAGTTAACGAGCTTTGTTTGGCGCGCCAACTGGGGCTCCTGCTGCCTGCCGGCTTGCCGCTGGTGCTTGCCAACAGCAGCCCCGTGCGCGATTGGGAAAGCTTCGCCAATCCCGCTGCCCCCTGGCGAGCGGTTTATGGGTTTCGAGGGGCGTCAGGCATCGATGGCACCCTCTCGATCGCCTGCGGGGTCGCTGAGGCCCATGGCCAGGCGGTGCTGCTTACGGGTGATCTGGCCCTGCTGCATGACAGCCATGGCTGGCTCTGGCAGCGCCAACTAAAGGGGCGACTCACCGTGATCCTGATCAACAACGGCGGTGGCGGCATCTTTGAGCAGCTGCCAATTCGCACCACGCCTGAGCAGGCCCTGGATTTCGAGAGGCTGTTTGCCATGCCCCAGCAGCTTGATCACTTGGCTTTGGCTGCAGCCCATGGCGTGCCGGGGCGCAGGGTGGAGCAGCTCGCTGACTTGCCATCCCAGCTGGACTGGGCGCTGAATCAGCCGCTGGCACTGCTTGAGCTGGTGAGCGATCGCCGCGCCGATGCACTCAGGCGCCAGACCTTGCGCAGAATGGCCGCCCAAGCCCTGATGCTGTCTTGAGCCCTTCCTCCCCGACCCCGTCAGCGGTGCAGTGGCTGCCCGCCGGCTCCTACGAGGACATCCTTTTTGACCTGTGCGAGGAGGGGATCGCCCGCATCACGATCAACCGACCCCACAAGCGCAACGCCTTCCGGCCCCGCACCGTGCACGAGCTTTGCGACGCCTTTTCGCGAGTTCGCGACAACCCTCGGGTAGGGGCGGTGTTGTTTACCGGAGCCGGCCCAGCGGCTGATGGTGGCTGGGCCTTTTGCGCTGGCGGCGATCAAAGCGTGCGCGGCGATGGGGGCTATCTCGACGAGTCGGGTTTGCCCCGTCTCAATGTGCTTGATCTGCAGCGCCTGATCCGCAGCTTGCCGAAGGTGGTGATTGCCTTGGTGGCCGGTTACGCGATCGGTGGTGGCCAGGTGCTGCACCTGCTGTGCGATCTGAGCCTGGCGGCTGAGAACGCCGTATTTGGCCAGACGGGACCACGGGTGGGCAGTTTTGATGGCGGCTTTGGCGCCGGCTACCTGGCCCGGCTGGTGGGCCAGCGCAAGGCACGGGAGATCTGGTTTCTCTGCCGTCAATACGGGGCTGACCAGGCTTTGGCCATGGGCTTGGTGAATGGGGTTGTGCCCCTAGATCAGTTGGAGACGGAGGGGCTCAGCTGGGCGCGCGAGGTGCTGCAGCACAGCCCCACGGCGATCCGCTGCCTTAAGGCTGCCTTCAACGCTGAAACCGACGGCATGGCAGGGATTCAGGAACTGGCCGGCCAGGCCACCCATCTGTTTTATCGAACAGCGGAGGGCCAGGAGGGGCGCAATGCCTTCCTTGAGAAGCGACCGCCGGACTTCTCCGATGCACCCTGGCTACCCTGAAAACAAACAGATTTCATCTCAGGGCAGTGGGTTGGTTGGGGCTGCTGCGATTGCTTCCGCTCCTGCTTGTGGGAGCCGACTTATTTGCGCCACCCCTTGCCGTTGCAGCTGTGGAGCCATCTCAGCAGCGTCGGCTCGTACTTGACCGGCGCCAGCGCCAGTTGTTGGTACTAGAGGGCAACCAGGAGCGCAAACGCTTCCCGGTGGGTGTCGGCCGGCCGGGTTGGGAGACCCCGGTGGGTCAGTTTTCGGTGATCGAGCTAGCGGTAGATCCCACCTGGGAGCACCCAGCCACCGGCCAACGCATCCCGCCCGGACCTGCCAACCCCCTCGGCAGCCGTTGGATTGGCTTTCACCGCGACTGCAAGGGTCGCGCCGGCTTTAATGGCAGCGAGCACCTTGTGGTGAAGGGTTGCGTCAGTTCTGGCTTCCACGGCACACCCCAGCGGCACAGCGTGGGGCAGGCCGTATCGCACGGCTGCGTGCGCCTACTGGATGAGCATGTGCGGGAACTGTTCGATCTGGTGGAGATGGGCACGCCCGTGACGGTGCTGCCCTAGCGCCAACCGTAGAGTTGCGCCCACCTCCGGTAACTCTGGGATGCGGGTCTTGTTTGCGGCGGCCGAATGCGCGCCGATGATCAAGGTCGGGGGCATGGGTGATGTGGTGGGCTCTTTGCCCCCGGCCCTAGCTGCCTTAGGCCACGACGTACGCATCATCCTGCCGGGTTACGGCAAGTTGTGGTCGAAGTTGAAGGTTTCGCCCGAGCCCATCTGGCGTGGCCACACGATGGGTAATGACTTCGCTGTCTTTGAGGCCCGCCATCCCACCAACGGCCTCATTCTCTATTTAGTCGGCCATCCGGTGTTCGATCCGGAGCGCATCTACGGCGGTGAAGACGAGGATTGGCGCTTCACTTTCTTTGCCAGCGCGACTGCGGAATTCTGCTGGCATCACTGGAAACCTCAGGTGCTGCACTGCCACGACTGGCACACCGGGATGTTGCCTGTGTGGATGCACCAAGACCCGGAGATCAGCACCGTTTTCACAATCCACAATCTCAAGTATCAGGGACCTTGGCGCTGGAAGCTTGATCGGATTACCTGGTGTCCCTGGTATATGCAAGGGGACCACACGATGGCGGCGGCCTTGCTGTATGCAGATCGGGTCAATGCGGTGTCTCCCACCTATGCGATGGAGATCCGCACGCCCCAATACGGTGAGCATCTAGATGGCTTGCTGAATTTCATCAGTGGCAAGTTGCGCGGCATTCTCAACGGCATTGATACCGAAGACTGGAATCCAGCCACTGATGCCAGCCTGCCAGCCCAGTTTTCGGCTGCGGATTTAGACCCCCGTGCCATCAATAAGCAGGCCCTGCAGGAGCGCTTTGGCCTGGCTGTGAATCCTCGCTCCTACCTAATGGGAATGGTGAGCCGGCTAGTCGATCAAAAAGGTGTCGACCTGCTGCTGCAGGTTGCTGATCGGGTGTTGGCCTACACAGACAGCCAGGTTGTTGTTCTGGGCACGGGGGATCGCACCTATGAGTCGGGGCTATGGCAGATGGCAGCGCGCCATCCCGGCCGCTTCGCCGTTTTCCTCACCTACGACGATGCCCTCTCTCGGCTGATCTATGCCGGCAGCGACGCCTTCTTGATGCCGAGCCGCTTTGAGCCCTGCGGTATTAGCCAGATGCTGGCGATGCGCTACGGATCGATTCCGGTGGTGCGGATGGTGGGTGGTCTGGTGGACACCGTGCCCCCCAACGACCCCCTGGCTGGCAGCGGCAACGGCTATGGCTTCGACCGCTATGAACCAATCGACTTCTACACGGCGATCGTGCGCTCCTGGGAGGCCTACCGCAATCAGGCCAGTTGGCAGGAACTCCAGCGCCGGGGCATGGGCGTGGACTTCAGCTGGGCCCGCTCGGCGCTCGAATACGACGCCATGTACCGCGACGTTTGCGGGGTAAAAGAGCCAACGCCTGAGGCTGCCGCCGTTGAGCGTTTCTCCCAGGGTCAAGATGCGGACCCCAGCCGGCGGGGCCTGGCTTCCCTGCTGAAGCGTCGTTGAACCCCTTTTGGTGACGCCACCCACCTCAGCCCCCGAGAGATCGGGCCGTTCGGAGCCGCCAGCTCCCTATCCGGCCCCTTACGTAGAACCTTGGGGCCGTCTTGCAGGGGACCTGCGTGCCGCCCTTGCCAGCACGGTGCTCAAGCTGAGGGAGCTGGTGCGCCGCAACCGCGAGGGGGACTTATCGGTGCCTGGCTTCTGGCCCCAAGCACTAGCGGCTTTTTTTTGGCCGGTGCTGTTAGCCCTGGGCTTGGCAGTGGTGGCGTGTTCGCTGACGCTGCTGATAAAGACTGTCTTCTTTAGCCCCACCCCCACTACTTTTGATATTGCTAATAGTTCAGCCTCTCAACCATCTGATGAACAAGTTGCTGAACGACTTGCCCCCCGTTCTGAGCTGCCGCTCCCGCAGGCCCTAGGCCAGCCAGCTGCTCGCTCTGTTGGTTCAGCGCCAAGCTCCCCTGAGCCTCCTGAGCTTGCAGAGCCTGCTTCTGCCGTGCGCCTTGAGCTCGACCCCCTGCTGGCCCTGCTCTCAAACGATGACCCCGATGGCAGCATTTCTTCTGCCCGCCCCCACCCCGAGCAGGGGCTGCTCGACCTAGAGCTGGTGAGTACCTGGGCAGGCTTGCCATTGCAGCGACGCCAACAGCAAGCCGATCTCTGGCTGCAGCGCAGCCGTGAGTTGGGTTACGAGCGTCTGCGCCTGGTAGCCCCTGGCGGCAATCTGCTGGCTCAGGCCGCCAGGGTGGGAAGCGGCATGGTGCTGTTGGAGGCGGAGACAATTCCTCAGGCATGATCCTCCGCATCGCCCCCGACTGCCGACGATGAGTCTGCGTTTAGCCGAGTTGCAGGAGCTGTGGGGTCAACCCGCCACCGGCCCCCTGGCCGTGGATCAGGCGGAGCTGAAGCTTGCCCCCCAGGCCATCTGCACCGATAGCCGCCAACTAAGCGGCGGCGACCTTTTTCTGCCGCTGATTGGCGAGCGCTTCGATGGCCATGGCTTCCTTGCCGTTGCCCTTGAGGCTGGTGCCGCCGCCCTCATAGCCCAGGCGGGCCACCTTGCGCCAGCCTCCCAGGCAAGTGTGTTGGCTGCTGCCGCCGCAGCTCACGTGCCCCTCTGGCTGGTGCCGGACACCCTGCAGTCTTACCAGGACCTGGCGGGTCTTTGGCGCCTGCAGCTTGCAGCGCCATTGGTGGCGGTGACCGGCTCTGCCGGTAAGACCACCACGCGGGAACTTATCCGTAGTGCCCTGGCTCCGCTTGGGCCTATTTGGGCCTCCAGCGGCAACGAAAACAACGACGTAGGCGTTCCCCTGACCTTGCTTGGCGCAGGCCCTGATCAGGCGGCCTTGGTTGTGGAAATGGGCATGCGGGGCCTCGGTGAGATCGAACGGCTGAGTCGTTGCGCCAGCCCCGATGTGGCAGTGATCACCAACATCGGCACAGCCCACATCGGCCGGCTTGGTAGTCGCGAGGCAATCGCAACGGCTAAGTGCGAAATCGTGGCTGGTTTAAGGCCCGATGGCTTGGTGGTGATCCCGGCTGGTGATCCCCTGCTGGACCGTGCCCTGGCCAGGGTGTGGTCTGGCCGGGTAGTGCGGGTTGCCCTGCAGGGAGAAGGCCATGAAGCTGCCGCAGATCTGGTGGGCAGCCTTGATTGCCAGGGGGAGATTCTGGAGTTGGCCGGAGTGGCCCTGCCCGTGCCGCTAGAGGGAGTGCATCACGCCCGCAACCTGATGCTTGCCATGGCGGTAGCTCGAGAGCTCGGCCTTGAGCCTGAGCGTTGGCGGCCCCTCCAGGTGGATCTACCCGGAGGGCGCAGCCGCCGTTTGCAGCAAAATGGCGTACTTGTACTTGACGAGACCTACAACGCCTCACCGGAGGCGGTGCTTGCCGCCTTGGAGCTGCTGGCCCAGCAGCCTGGCCGCCGCTTCGCGGTGCTCGGCACGATGCTCGAGCTGGGCGAGCAGAGTCTCGCTCTGCACCGCAGCGTGGCCGAGCGGGCAAGGCAACTAGACCTTGATGGGCTGGTGATCGTGGACCAGGGTGAGGAAGGGGCAGCCATGGTGGCGGCGGCCACTGGCCTATCGCGTTTAAGGCAGGTGGATTGCCCGGAGGCTGCGGCAGAGCCATTGCTGCAATGGCTGCAGCCTGGAGATGTGCTACTGCTCAAGGCCAGCCGGGGTGTTGCTCTGGAGCGCTTGATCCCGCTTCTCTAATAGGGCTCGCCCGGCTCGACGCCATCGGCC
The DNA here is from genome assembly GCF_024345355.1 of Cyanobium sp. WKJ7-Wakatipu. Classification (NCBI taxonomy): domain Bacteria; kingdom Bacillati; phylum Cyanobacteriota; class Cyanophyceae; order Synechococcales; family Prochlorococcaceae; genus Cyanobium; species Cyanobium sp. WKJ7-Wakatipu. The sequence continues at coordinate 177,811 of NZ_JAGQAY010000001.1, read as the reverse complement.
ATGATGGCTACGGAGCAGCATTTCACGATGTTGTGCCTTCGGGCGAAGGTCCTGGGTGGTGGTTCACTCGGGGCCTTTCTGCTTTCAGCCCAGATACCAATGCAACATGGCGGCCAGCTGGCCCACCATGCCCTTGCCGGTGAGAAGCTCGCCGGCGATTGCTGCGGCAAAGCCCAGCATGGCCATCCGTCCGTTTAATAATTCCACCCCGGCCAGGGCAGCCTTGTTCCAGGGTTTGGGGCTGGTCATGCTCTCGCCAAACCGTTCTACCGGCTCGTAGAGAAAGCCCTCCTTATCTGGTGAAGCCGCAGGACGTCTGTTGCGATTCATAAAAGCTGGGGAAGATTGGCGCAGCCTATGGGGCTGGAGGGCTTGGCTGGTTTAACTGGGTGGACCAGTTTTCCTTGACAAGTTGGCGAGCACGGCCCAAGGCGAGCGAGCCGGCCGGCACGTCTTTAGTGATCGTCGAGCCGGCACCAACGGTGACGTTTTCGCCCAGGGTCAGTGGTGCTACAAGCACGGAATTTGCCCCGGTTTTGCTGCCGGCGCCCACCACGGTGCGGTGCTTGCGCACGCCGTCGTAATTGGCGGTGATTGTGCCTGCTCCCACGTTAACGCCAGCGCCCAGATCCGCGTCGCCGATATAGCTGAGATGGTTTACTTTCACGCCATTGGCAAGACTGCTGTTTTTCACTTCCACAAAATTGCCGATGTGACAGTGCTCTGCCAATGAGGTGCCGGGGCGTAGCTGGGCGAAGGGGCCAATGGCGCAGTGATCAGCCACCTGCACTTGGCGCAGCACTGAATAGAGCACGGTCACACCTGCTCCCAAGCTGCTGTCTTCGATCAAGCAGCCGGGCCCGATGCGGCAGCCATCGCCGATGGAGCTGCTGCCGCGGAAGTGGCACTGGGGTTCAACAACAACATCCTGACCAAAGCGGCAGTCTTCGCTGAGGGTGCAGCTAGCTGGATCCACAAAACTCACACCCTTAGCCATCCAGTGGCGCTTTAGCCGCTCCTGCAGAGCCGTCTCGCATTGGCTGAGCTGAAGCCGGTCGTTGATACCGGCGATTTCGTCAGCATCAGCGACCTCTCGGTGCATGGCCGGCTGGAGCAGGGCCACCGTATCGGTGAGGTAGAGCTCGCCTTGGTCGTTGTCGGTGGTGAGCTTGGGCAGCACCTCGGCCAACTTGGCCCAGTTGAAGCAGTAGATACCGGCGTTGGTTAGGTGGTTGAGACGCTGCTGGTCGCTGCAGTCGCGGTGCTCAACGATCGCGCTGACGGAGCCGTTGGCATCGGCAAATACCCGCCCGTAGCCACTGGGATCGTCCAGCCTGGCCGTGAGCAGGGTCACGGCAGCGCCACTGCTGCGGTGCTGCTCAAGCAGGGCCGCAAGGGTTTGGGGGCGTAGCAACGGCACGTCGCCATTGAGCACCAACAGATCGCCGCTGAAGTTATTTAGCGGTTCGAGCAGTTGCTGCACGGCGTGGCCAGTGCCGTTCTGGGGCTGCTGCAGCACGAATTCCAGGCCGCTTAGGCCCTGCAGCTGCTGCTCCACCCGCTCGGCCTGGTGGCCAACGATCAGCAGGCGCCGCTCTGGCTGAAGCTGCTCGCAGCTGGCCAGTACCCGCTCCACCAGGGTGGCCCCGGCTAAGGGCTGGAGCACTTTGGGCAGGGCGCTCTTCATGCGGGTGCCCTTCCCTGCGGCCAATACGGCGACGGCGAGCATGGTCAGGCGGTAACTACTGGCCGGGAATCTACGTGGACTACCTGTCAGCTTGCCTGCTGCTTGAGGCGGGCTAGGTCGTCCCAGAAGCCCGGATAGGAGACCGCTGCCGCTTCCGGCCGGTGCAGCAGGGTGTCACCCCGGGCGATGCCGGCAGCTACCGCCAGACTCATGGCAACCCGGTGGTCGGTTTCACTGTCAACCTCTGCTCCGTGCAGTTCGGTGCAGCCATTGATAGTCATGCCGTCTGCGAATTCCTCGATGCGGCCGCCCATCGCACCGAGCTGCCGTGCCATGACCGCGAGGCGGTCTGTTTCCTTGACCCGCAGCTCTTCGGCGTCACGAATACGGCTGATGCCCTCGGCGCTGCAGGCGGCTACAGCCAGCACTGGGATTTCATCCACGAGCCGGGGGATCAGTTCACCACCAATATCAAAGGCTTGCAGCGGGCCGTGGCAAACCCGCAGGTCTCCCACCGGCTCTCCGGCCACATCCCGGCGGTTAAGCACGCTTATTTGGGCGCCCATCTGCTCCAGCACCTCGAGGATGCCGGTGCGGCTGGGGTTCAGCCCCACGTTCTGCACTGTGATCTCAGCGCCTGGGGTGATGGCACCGGCCACCAGCCAGAAGGCGGCGGAGCTGATGTCACCTGGCACCACCACCGCTTGACCTTTGAGCGTTTGCCCCGGGGTCAGGGTCACCACCGTATTGCCCGCACCGCCCACAGACAACTCGGCGCCGAAGGACCGCAGCATTCGCTCGCTGTGATCGCGGCTCTGGGCCGGCTCGATCACGGTGGTGGGCCCGTCAGCGGTGAGGGCGGCAAGCAGGATGGCGCTCTTCACCTGGGCTGAGGCCACTGGGGTGTGAATGGTTGTGCCGCGCAGCGGCTGCCCCTGCACCGCTAACGGTGCGAAGTTGCCGTCACCGCGGCCACCGATCTGGGCACCCATTTGGGCCAGGGGAGCTCCAACCCGCCGCATCGGCCTGCCTCTTAGGGAGCCATCACCAGTGAGCACGAAGTGGCGGCCAACCCGGCCTGCCAGCAGCCCCAGCATCAGCCGCATGGTGGTGCCCGAGTTGCCGCAATCGAGCACATCGCCAGGTTCCTGGAAGCCATCAAGGCCGGCGCCTTGGACAGTCACTGGCTGGCCGGCCTGAATCGGTGATACCTCCACGCCCATGGCCCGCAGGCAGGCGGCCGTACTGAGCGGGTCCTCCGCTGGTAGCAAGCCCTCGATTCTGGTTTCTCCTTCGGCGATAGCCCCAAACAAAAGGGCCCGGTGAGAGATTGATTTATCCCCGGGTACCTGCACGGTTCCCACCAGAGTGCTGCCGCCAGCCAGGCTGAGCGGGGCGGATTTAGCGGCGGAATGGGCCACGAAGCAGTGACGGCAGTTGGCCGATCCTATGGAGCGCGCCGCTGCCCGACTGATCCATAGGCGTGCCAGTGGCATAGAGGACCGTGACCAGCGCCAATGGCGAGGGCGGAGCGCAAGCCGCCTTCCACGTAGCGCTTGGCCTCGATCACGGCCTCCTGAAGGGATAGCCCGAGGGCCCGCTGGGCGGTGATCGCGGCCCCCAATGTGCAGCCACTTCCGTGGGTGTGGGTGGTGCTGATTGGCGCGTGGCTGAGCCACTGGCCAGGGGCATGGCGCTGCAGCAGGTAGTCGCGGCCGCGCAGCTCTGGCCGGCCGCCGCCCTTGACCAGCACCGCTGCTGATCCCAGCTCCAGCAGCCTCTGCGCCGCTTGCTCAACCGCCCGCTCTAGATCGGTAGCCGCCTCGATCGTCACGCCGCTGAGTAGCTGGGCTTCATGCAGGTTGGGGGTGAGCAGCTCGGCTTGGGGCAGCAGCAGCCGGTAGGCAGCGATGGCGCTGGGCTCAAGCAGCACTGAACCTGCCCGCGACACCATCACCGGATCGATCAACTTCGGGATCGTCAGCGGCGCCAGGGCGGCAGCAGTGGCCTCAATTAGGCCGACGTTGAGCAACATGCCAGTTTTAACGGCCGTTACCGGCAGGTCTGTGAGCACCGCGCTGATTTGGGCGCTCAGGGCCTCTGGCGACAGAGCGTCCACGCGGCTGACACCTGTGGTGTTCTGGGCGGTGACGCAGCTGATGGCCGAGCAGCCGTACACCTTCATGCTCGTGAAGGTCTTTAGGTCGGCCTGGATGCCGGCGCCGCCGCTGGAATCACTGCCCCCGATTGTCATAGCGATGGCGGGAGTCATCGGCTTGCTCCAGCAATGAACGATGGGGAGGCCCATGGCTTAACCAAGCATCACCCCACCCTCGCCATCGGATCCGGCCACGGCGCTGCGCAGGTCGAACAGCAGGTCTTCGAGACTGAGTTCCGCCAGCGCCTTCTGCCGGACCCGCTCTAGCCGTAGCTGCAATGCATTAGTCACTTGATCGGCTGGAGAGCTGGCCGGCTCCGACGGTGCAGACCGATTCGCACTTTCTTTCAATGCCTCGCCAACTCTCAAAGCTTCGCCGACTATCAAAGCTTCGCCCAGCCCTGCGAAAATCTGCTCCATTGAAATGTCCCGCGCTGGCCTGGTGAGTCGGTAGCCGCCCACCCGACCCCGCCTCGCATCCAGCAGCCCGGCTCGGCGTAGGCGCAGGAGCAGCTGTTCCAGCATGGGTTCGGGTAGCTCATGGGTCGTGGCCAGCGAGTGGGTTGACTGCCACTCCAAGGGCCTTGCTGCCAGCTCCAACAGGGCCTTAAGAGCATGGCTGGCCTGGCGAGAAAGCATCACGCCTTAGCCGTTGCCCGCCCTGCAAGCCGCTCCAGCACGTGCTCCAGGGTGTAACCAAATAGGGCTGGATCTGGCTCGTCCTTACCGATATCTGCCAAGCCAAGCTCGGCCCAACGGGCATCGAGCCTGGACTCCAGCTCGGCGGGACGGCTAAGCGGTTCGCCCCAGGGGTGGCGCTTCTCTGGACCGATCTTGGTGGTGGCATCGATCGCCAGCCTGCCGCCCAAGCCCAGGCGCTCGCTGGCGAAATCGAGGCTGTCAAAGGGGGTGTCTTCGAGCACAAATAAATCCCGCTGCGGATCCACTTGGGCACTGATCGCCCAGATCACTTGGCGCGGGTCGCGGATGTTGATGCTTTTATCCACCACCACCACAAATTTGGTGTATGTGAACTGGGGCAAGGCGCTCCAGAAGGCCATCGCCGCCCGCTTGGCTTGGCCTGGATAGGCCTTATCGATGGCAATCACAGCCAGTTTGTAGCTGAGCCCCTCCATCGGCAGAAAGAAATCGACGATTTCAGGGATCTGCTGGCGCAGGATCGGCGTGTAGATGCGGTTTAGGGCGATCGCCAACATGGCGTCTTCCTTGGGGGGCCGGCCACTGAAGGTGGTGAAGTACACCGGATCACGTCGCTGGGTGACGCACTGGATCTGGACGAGGGGCGAATCTTCGACGCCGCCGTAGAAGCCCAAGTGGTCGCCAAATGGTCCGTCAGCCAGCTCAGAGCCAGGGGTGATAGTGCCTTCCAGCACCACCTCACTGTGGCTCGGCACCTCCAAATTCACCGTTTTGCACCTAGCGAGCCGGACGCCCTCGCCGGCGTAAATGCCAGCAAATAGCCACTCGCTCAACTGCACCGGGATCGGCGTGGCGGCCGCCATCACCAGCAGCGGATGCACGCCGATGGCAATGGCGATTTCAAGTTTTTTGCCCATCGCCGCCGCCTTGCGTAGGTGGCGGGCGCCACCGCGCACGCTCAGCCAGTGCACGGTCATTGAGTTCGCCGACTGTTGTTGCAGCCGGTACACGCCCACATTGGGTGTGCCAGTTTCTGGATCCTTGGTGATCACCAGGCCCAGGGTGATGATGCGGCCGCCATCGCCGGGCCAGGGCCGCAGCAGGGGCAGGGCGTCAAGGTTCACTGCCTCGCCCTTGAACACCTGCTGGTGGCAGGGAGGGGTGAGGTCGAGATCGGGCCGGGCCTTAAGCACATCCAGCAGCACAGAGCCAAAACGCACCGCCTCCCGGGCCCCCTTGGGGGGGCGGGGTTGCTGCAGCAGGGCCAGGCGCTCGCCTAGCCGTTCCAGCTCCTCTGGTTGCTCCATGCCCATGCTCCACAACACCCGCTCCTGGGTGCCCAGCAGGTTCACGGCCACCGGCATGGTGGAGCCAATCACATTTTCAAACAACAGGGCCGGGCCGCCAGCTGCCAGCACCCGGTCGGCAACCGCTGCTAACTCCAGGTCTGGATCCACCGGCGCGGTGATGCGCCTCAGCCGACCCCGTTGCTCCAGGAGGTCGATGAAGCCGCGCAAATCCCGGCGACTGCGTTGACTAATTCCCTTATTCGGCATCGACTTTTATGAGCGGTGACTACTGTGACGCACCTGAACTGGGGCCGCGGCTGTGCAAATTTCCTACTTCCACTCCTCTGAATGCGTGCCACCCGTCAGGTCCCTGGCGGAGGGTGGGCCCGATGCGGCTGTAGTTATCGACGTTCTACGGGCAACGACCACGATTGCTTGGTCCTTGCAGAACGGAGCTGAGGCGATCGAGGCCTTCGCCAGCCTGGAGGAGCTTGAAGCTGCAGCGGCTGCCTGGCCGGCGCAGCAGCGACTGCGTGCCGGTGAGCGTGGCGGCCAGAGGGTGGCGGGCTACGACCTGGGTAACTCTCCCCTTGCCGTAACCCCCGAGCTGGTGGGTGGCAAACGCATATTCATGAGCACCACCAATGGCACCCGCTCCTTAGCGGCCGTTAAGTCGGTGCCTCTGTTGCTGACGGCCTGTCTCCCCAACCGCACCGCCGTTGCACGGCGTCTGCTTGATCAGGAGTGCTGCCGGGTCTGGATCGTGGGCAGTGGCTGGGAGGGTGATTACTCCCTCGAAGACAGCCTCGCTGCTGGTGCCGTTGCTTCTGCGGCGATTGAGATGGCGGTGGCTCCCCATATCGGTGTGAGCTTCGGCAACGACGAAATGCTGGCGGCCCTTGCTCTCTGGCAGCAGTGGCACCTCGATACCGAGACCTGCTTGCGGACTGCAAGTCACGGCCAGCGCCTGATCAATCTCGGCGACCATGACGCCGATTTTGCTTGCTGCGCAGCTGTCGACAGCCTGCAACTAGTGCCCTTCCAGGCCGAACCCGGGGTGCTTAAGGCCAGTTGATCCCAGCTGCGCGAACCGCCTCTTGGCGCTTCCTTTAAAGTTTGACGGACTGGTTGGGGCAGTGAGTGGGCAGTTTTCTGGCGGCAGCTGTGCAACTCACCAGCACCCCGGATCCGGATGCGAATTTTGCTTCAGCGGAAGAGCAGATCGAGCTGGCTGCCCGTCGCGGCGCTGAGTTGGTTGGGCTCCCCGAAAACTTCGCTTTCATGGGGGAGGACGAGCAGCGCCTTGAGCTGGCCCCATCCTTGGCGGAGCGTTGCAGCAGCTTCCTTGTCACGATGGCGCGCCGCTATCAAGTGACCTTGTTAGGCGGAGGCTTCCCGGTCCCAGCGGGGCCAGGTCAGACCTTCAACCGCGCTGAGTTAGTAGGCACGGAGGGCCAGCTTCTGGCTCGATACGACAAAATCCACCTCTTTGATGTCGACTTGCCCGACGGCAACACCTATCGAGAATCAGCCACGGTGCAGCCCGGAGACCAACTTCCCCCGGTAGTTGATGTGCCCGGTCTAGGCAGGATTGGCCTGTCGATCTGCTACGACGTTCGCTTCCCTGAGCTTTATCGCCACCTGGCCCAGGCAGGGGCTGATGTTTTGTTTGTGCCCGCAGCATTTACCGCTTTTACCGGCAAGGACCACTGGCAGGTGCTGCTGCAGGCCCGGGCGATTGAAAACACTGCCTACGTGGTCGCCCCCGCCCAGACGGGCCAGCACTACGGACGCAGGCAGAGCCACGGCCATGCCTTGGTAATCGACCCTTGGGGCACTGTGCTGGCAGATGCCGGCGTAAGTGTCAGCGCTGCCATTGCCCCGATCGATCCGGGCCATGCCCAGAGGGTGAGGGCCCAGATGCCCAGCCTGAGGCACCGCCGGCCGAACCTGTTCTGACTGTCCCGATGCCCTGGTCCGTCAGATTCCGCTGGAGTGCTGCTCTGGCAGCGGTTGCTTTGCTGATGGCCGATCTACCGGCCTGGGCTTCTTCCCTCGCGGCCTGGCGCGTTTCCCGCAGCGGTCAGCTGGAGTTACGTACCAGTATCGATGTACGCCCCCAGGCCTTTTTTGAGGCTGGTACTGGCTTTAGGGGCCCCCGGGTATGGGTAGACCTGCCCGGTGCCCCATCGCGCACACGCACTGTGCGAGGCAGTGGTGCCTTGCGTGAGGTACGGATTGGTCGTCCAGATGGCTTCACAACCCGCCTGGTGCTGGAATTTGCGCCAGGTACCCAGCTCGATCCCTCTGGCCTGCGCCTGGTGGGCACCTCCCGGGACCGCTGGCGCATGGAGTTGCCGGGTCTTGGTAACCAAGCTGGGCTTGGCCTCGGCGAGGGAGACCTCGATGCTGTTGCCAGCTTTGGCGCCGATCAGCAGACCTTCTTCCCCACCGCAGCTACGCCCCTCTCCGCCGATGGCTTGCCGGTTGTGCCCCGGGGCCGCTTCAAGGTGGTGATCGACCCTGGCCATGGGGGCCCCGATCCAGGTGCCGTCGGCATTGGTGGCCTACGGGAAACCGACGTAGTGCTTGATGTTTGTCTGCAAATCGCCCGGCTATTGCAGGCCCGCGGCGTCCAGGTGTTGATGACACGCACCTCTGAGGTGGACGTTGACCTGCCTCCCCGGGTGGCCCTGGCCAACAGCAGCGGTGCCGATCTGTTTGTGAGCGTGCACGCCAACGCCTTGAGCATGGCCCGTCCCGATGTGAATGGCATCGAGACCTTTTTCTTTGAGGGTGCGGGATCGCCCTCCCGTCGCCTGGCTGCGGCCTTGCAGGAGCAAATGGTGGCCATTTCCCCTGGCAGTCCTGATCGCGGCGTGCGCACCGGACGCTTTTTCGTGATCCGCCGCACGGTGATGCCCTCCGCCCTTGTTGAGATGGGCTTTGTCACCGGTGAACTTGATTCCCGGCGCCTCGCCGATGCCAATTTTCGTCGTCGCATGGCTTTAGCCCTGAGCGCTGGGATTCTTAACGCCCTGCAGGGTCAGCCATGAGCGCTTTGGTGGGGCTATTTGACAGCGGCTTGGGGGGCCTCACGGTGCTGCGGAGGCTTCAGGAGCGCTATCCCCATTCCTCCTGCCTTTATCTCGGGGATACGGCCCGAGTTCCCTACGGTCAGCGCAGCGTCGCCGATATTCGCTCCATTGCCGCTGAGGTGGTGGGCTGGCTGCGTCACCAACAGGTCGGGGTTCTGGTGATGGCCTGCAACACCTCCAATGCCCTCGCCCTTGATGTGGCCGTGGCGGAGGCCGGCGTTCCCGTGGTGGGCCTGATCAACAGTGTTGCTGCCGACCTAAACAGCGAGTGCGTGGGGGTGCTGGCTACTCCCGCCACAGCCGCAAGCGGTGCCTACAGGCGGGCAATCCATGCCTGCCGGCCCCACACCTCTGTGCTTGAGGTGGGCTGTCCCACCTTCGTGCCCTTGATCGAGGCCGGAGATCTCCAGTCTCCAGCCCTGATAGGGGAAGCCAAGGCATACCTGGAGCCCCTACTCGCAGCCGGTGTCGACACGGTGGTGCTGGGCTGCACCCACTACCCGATGCTGCGTCCCTTGCTCACGGCCCTGCTGCCTCCCCATGTGCGGCTTGTTGATCCAGCTGAATCGGCGGTACGGCGCCTAGGGCCCCTTTTGGCAAGCATGGGCGGCATGCCGGAGGGCGAACTCGCAGCGGTGGAGGTGGTGACCCCAGCCGAGCGCACCCGGGTCTGCGTCAGTGGATCTGCGGAGGCCTTTGCCGACGGGGCGAGCCGCTGGTTGGGTTACCGGCCTGCCGTTGAGCGGGTGGACCTGCGGTCGATGGGGCAAGCCTTCTAGGATCACGCCACGGCGGAGGTGTTGTGGCAACGGTTGCAGAGCTGCTCCAGCCCGTAGAGGCTGACCTAGATGCCCTGCTGGCCGACCTGCGCAGCCTTATAGGAGCTGGCCATCCAATTTTGCAGGCTGCAGCAGAGCATCTGTTTGCTGCAGGTGGTAAGAGGCTGCGACCCGGCATTGTGCTCTTGCTATCGCGGGCAGTAGCCCCCGACGGTGAGCTGGGGCCCCGCCACCGCCGCCTGGCGGAGATCACTGAAATGATCCACACGGCTTCGCTCGTCCACGACGACGTTGTCGATGAGGCTGCAACCCGGCGTGGAGTTGACACGGTGCACAGCCGTTTCAATCATCGAGTGGCGGTGCTTGCGGGGGATTTCCTTTTTGCTCAGGCCAGCTGGCATTTGGCCAATCTCGATGATCTCGAGGTGGTGAAGCTGCTCAGCCGTGTGATCATGGATTTGGCAGACGGCGAGGTGAAACAGGGCCTTTTCCGCTACGACACCGGCCAGAGCTTCGAGACATACCTCGAAAAGAGCTACTGCAAAACAGCCTCGCTAATTGCAAATAGCGCTAGAGCAGCTGGGGTGCTTACCGGTTTGCCAGGGGCCCAGCTCGATGATCTTTATCGCTTTGGCCGCCAGTTGGGTTTGGCCTTCCAGGTCGTTGACGACATTCTCGATTTCACTGGCAGTGATCAGCAGCTCGGCAAGCCAGCTGCAAGCGATCTGGCCTCCGGTTATCTCACCGCTCCTGCCCTTTATGCACTCCAAGAGCGCCCTGCCCTGGCCGGCTTGATTGAACGCGAATTTTGCGAGGAAGGTGATCTCGAGCAAGCTCTTGAGCTGGTGAGGGGTTGCGAGGCCATTCCCCGCACCAGAGCCTTGGCTGAAGGCTTCGCCCAGGAAGCAGCTCAAGCCTTGGAATGGCTAGCCCCCTCCGAACCGCGCAGCGCCTTGCGGGCCCTGCCTGATTTCGTCCTTAGTCGCCTCTACTGACGCTGTTCAGCCAGCTGCCAGCTCACATCTCTGAGGGAATTGAGGCGGGTCACTCCGTCAGGGGTGGCTTTGGCATCTGCGTCGCTTGGGAGAAGGGCATACACCTGACAACCGGCGGCTACTGCGGCCTCGATGCCGGCGTCTGAATCTTCGAAGGCCCAGCAGTCGCCGGGATTGCGGCCTAGGCGTTTAGCTGCGAGCAGAAATGGGTCCGGCGCCGGTTTGCCCGCCGCCAGGGCTGGATCATCGCCGTAAACCCTTACCTGAATCAGCTGCAGCCATCGGTGGGGTGCAGCCTTACGCCGCACCGCGTCCTGGGTGCTGCTGGTGACGAGGGCCATGGGGACCTGGTGATCCCTGCACATCTGCACCAGTTCGGCGGCGCCGTCCATTGCGGCAGCGGTGGGCACCAAGGCATCGGCCAGGGGTTGGCGCACGGCCAGCAAAGCCTCACAACTCGGGGGATTGGAGCCGGAAGCTTCGATCCAGCGGCATACCAAGGCAGCACAATCCAACCGGCGCTGGCCCCGCAGCCTGAGCAACTGTTCAGCACCGAGCTGGCAACCAAAGTGGGCGGCGGCTTTAAGCCAAGCCGTGGCCTGCAGTGGTTCGGTGTCTAGAAGCAGGCCGTCGAGATCGAACAGGCAGGCGGCAGGACCCATGTATCTATCCTGCATCACGACGGCCCATTACATGCCGGTGCAAGGAGCCTGGGACTGCGGCGCCACCTGGTTTAATTTTTCTATGGCAACCGCCCGTTAGAGACCGCCTGTTAGATACCGCCCGTCAGTAACCGCCTGTCTGCCACCTATGCCTGATGCCACAACGGGCCCGACGATCGAATCGGTGCTCCAGGAGCAACGGTTGTTTGAGCCGCCTGCTGAGCTGGCCGCCTCGGCCCGCATTGGCTCTCTAGATGCATACCGGGCCCTATGCAGCAAGGCTGATCGTGATCCCGATGCCTTCTGGGGCGACCTGGCCCGTAGTGAGCTGCACTGGTTTGAGCCCTTCGACTCGGTGCTCGATTGGAGTGATCCGCCTTTCGCCAAGTGGTTTGCTGGGGGCACCACCAACCTGAGTTTCAATTGCCTCGATCGCCATCTCGCTGGCCCGCGGGCCGATAAGACCGCCCTGATTTGGGAAGGGGAGCCCGGCGACAGTCTCAGCTTTACCTACCGCCAACTTCATGCCGAGGTGTGTAAGGCGAGTAATGCCCTCAAGGCACTTGGCATCGGCAAGGGGGACCTAGTTGCCCTTTACATGCCGATGGTCCCTGAGGCAGCCATTGCCATGCTGGCCTGTGCTCGCATTGGTGCCCCCCACTCGGTGGTGTTTGGCGGCTTCTCAGCCGATGCCCTGCGGGATCGGCTGATCGATGGCCAGGTGAAGGCGGTGATCACCGCCGATGGCGGTTTCCGTAAGGACAAGCCCGTGCCCCTTAAGCCAGCGGTGGATGAGGCACTCGCGGCAAATGGCGGCGCACCAAGCGTTGAGCATGTGCTGGTGGTGCAGCGGATCAAGGGCGACTGCGCCATGGCTGCCGGCCGGGACCACTGGTGGCACGAGCTGGTGGATGGGCAGAGCGCCGAGTGCCCCGCCGAGCCCATGGCCAGCGAGGACCGCCTATTTGTGCTCTACACCTCCGGCTCCACCGGCAAGCCCAAGGGGGTGGTGCACACCACTGCCGGCTACAACCTCTGGGCCCACCTCACCTTCCAGTGGATCTTCGACATCCGTGACGACGACATCCACTGGTGCACCGCCGATGTGGGCTGGATCACCGGCCATAGCTACATCGTGTACGGGCCCCTCTCCAATGGCGCCACCACGGTGATGTACGAGGGTGCACCGCGGCCCTCCAAACCCGGCGCCTTCTGGGAGGTGATTCAGAAGCATCGCTGCACGATCTTCTACACCGCCCCCACGGCGATCCGGGCCTTCATGAAGAGCGGCCGCGCCGTGCCCGATCAATACGACATGAGCTCGCTGCGAATCCTCGGCAGCGTTGGTGAGCCGATCAATCCCGAGGCCTGGATGTGGTATCGCGACGTGATCGGCCATAACCGCTGCCCGGTGGTGGACACCTGGTGGCAGACCGAGACCGGCGGCGTGATGATCAGCCCCCTGCCCGGCGCCACCCCCACCAAACCGGGCTCCTGCACCCTGCCCCTGCCGGGAATCGCGGCCGACATCGTTGACATGGACGGCGTTTCCCAGCCGGCTGATGCCGGTGGCTATCTGGCGGTGCGTAGGCCTTGGCCAGGGATGATGCGCACCGTGCATGGCGATCCGGAGCGCTTCCGCAAGAGCTACTGGGAGGAGATCAGACCCGCAGATGGCTCCTACTTGTATTTCGCCGGTGATGGCGCCCGCCGGGACGCCGACGGTTATTTCTGGGTAATGGGCCGCGTTGATGACGTGATCAACGTGAGTGGTCACCGACTCGGCACGATGGAAATTGAGAGTGCTCTTGTGAGCCATCCCGCGGTGGCTGAGGCGGCGGTGGTGGGCCGGCCCGATGATCTCAAGGGTGAGGGGATCGTGGCCTTTGTGACCTTGGAGGCGGGTCGCAGCGGCGACGACGCCCTGATTGCCGATTTGCGGGCCCATGTGGGCAAAGAGATCGGACCGATTGCCAAGCCCGATGAAATTCGTTTCACCGATTCCCTGCCCAAAACCCGTAGCGGCAAAATCATGCGCCGCATCCTGCGGGCCCTGGCCTCTGGCCAGGAAGTGACTGGTGACACCTCCACCTTGGAGGACCGTTCCGTACTCGATGCCCTAAGGGTTTAGGGGGTTAAGGGGGCCAGGCGAAGCGGTTCGATGAAGGCGACGTCCGTTGACTCAATGGTGATGGGACGTCCAAACCAATATCCCTGGCCGTAAGCACAACCCAATTCGCGCATCCGATTCATCTGGGCCTCCCTTTCCACTCCTTCAGCCACTACCTCCAGTTCGAGAGCCTTGGCGAGAGTAAGAATTGTGGTTGCAATCACCTCATCTTCTGGATTCTTTCCCAATCCGCTCACAAATGAGCGATCAATTTTAAGAACCCCTACCGGGAAGCGCTTTAGGTATAGCAATGACGAATACCCCGTGCCGAAATCATCAATTGCCAGTCGTAGGCCAAGATCTTGCAGTGCGTTGATAGTGGCTTTTGTCGATTCAATGTCATCAACAAGGGTTGTTTCTGTAATCTCTAGGTAAACACTAACCGGATTGATTCCTGTTGATTCTAGTATTTCTTTGATGCGTACCTTCACCCGTGGGTCGGCAAGACTGCGGGCAGACAGGTTTGAAGACAGCCTCAGATTAGCTAGGCCGTGAATCTGCTGCCACCTGCCGATAGTAGCGCAGGCACTCGCAAACACACACATGTCGATCTCCTGGATCAGGCCACTTTCCTCGGCTTGTTCCAGAAAGGCGGCGGGCATCAGCAGTCCTAGTTGGGGATGTTCCCAGCGAGCCAGGGCTTCAAAGCCCGTGAGGGTATCGTCAACGAGGCGGAAGATGGGTTGTAAAAAGGGTTTGATTTCCCCGTTTTGCACCGCATTGCCGATGGACTTCTCTAGCGAGAGACGTTGTTGGGCTTGCAGACGCATGGTCGAATGAAAGGTTGAGTGGCGACCACGCCCTAAGGCCTTTGCCTGATACATAGCCATGTCCGCATTTTCCAGCAGAGTTGATGGGCTATCTCCTATTTGGGCAAAGCTGATGCCGATCGACACGGTGTGGCTGAGTTCTGAGCCAGCAACCTTTAGGGGCTGGCGGATTTCCGCGATAATCCGGCTGGCCAATTGACTGGCATCATCTCGGTTGCTTGTATGGGTGATAACGATAAATTCATCTCCCGATAGACGACCGACTAGATCATCATGGCGAACCACTTGTTTTAGGACACGACTGACGTGAATTAGAAGCTGGTCGCCGGCGCTGTGTCCATAGGCATCGTTGATCCACTTGAAGCGATCAATATCGATAAAAAGCACCGCGGTCAAAAGGGAGGCGTCTGCTGACAGATGATCAATCGCCGCCTGCAGGCGGTCCAGCACCATGCGCCGATTGGGCAGTCCAGTAAGGGCGTCATGAGTTGCTTGAAGAAGGGCGTCCTTACGTGCCTCTCTCTCCGATGTAACAGCCCTAAGCATTTTTATACTTAGTTCGATACTACGAGCCATAGCCCGAAGCAGGGAACGTTCCTCCAAGTCAAAGCGTTCGCCAAGGCGGCCCACAAACAGCAGGTCCATCGGCCCCATAGGAGCCCAACAGGTGCGTAAAATACCTGATCGTATAGTGATATCGCTGGGTTGGTTGTTTAATTCCTCCAGAAGTAGTTGCTGGTCATCTTCTGATAGCCCGATGCACCAGTCAATCGATCGATTGCAGATGATTGCAGCCACTTCGGCATCAACGGATTCTGCCACCCGGTTGAGCACATTGCGGAGATTATCTGGATCCTCCGTGGAGAAAGCTGAGAGGATCTCCGAAAGCATGTGCAGGGACCAGGAGGTGGTCTCCATTAGCCGATCGCCAGAGTTACAAGAGTTTGGTTATGAAAACCTCCTGCGCCTTTTGTGCGTGCAATTTCCCCATAGGTATAAAACCCTGCCATCGGTATGGCCCCGCAACTACTGGTGATTAAATCAGTTTCTTCATGTACTCGCTCTTCTGTAAATACTGCCCTTCGTGAGACGCAGTCGAACAGCAGTAAGCCAGCCGGCGGGAACCCGTTTAGGGCATCCACAGCCGTAATGCAGGACTGGGCCGCAGCATTAAGTACCGAGTCGAAATTGCCTTCAGTGAGGAAAGCCAAGGCTCCCTGGGGAACCTCTGCCACCAAGATCAGTTCTCGCCTATCGGGGTTGAAGCCGGTGACGTGACGCATCTCGATTTTATCGCGCCGGCGTATTCCAATGGGGTGAGTTGCGGCAAAATTGGCAAACGCGGTGGGATCGGTCCGAACAATATCTTCCGGATTGAAGAAATCGAGGTATACATCAAGTGCTGGCTTATCTTCCAAAGTCGATAGAATTTTTCCCTTGCTGCCAGTGACCATCATAGGGTCACTGGCTGGGGTCCAGCCGTGGCTTACGCCGATGCCTAAGGGGCGGTCGGAACTAACTGCTGCTGCCACCACTGCCTGAGTCTTAACCCTACGGCCATGGATCTGCCGGGTTCGGCTCATCGCTAGATAGTCGCCGGTGCAGCCTCCCACCAGGGGAACGTCTATTCCAGCTACGTCGTAGGCGCCGCGTACCACATCCATTTGATCACCGCAAAGGCCATCGGAGAGCACGATCAAGACCGTATTGGCCCGTTGCTCAAGATGGTCCAGGCAGTGGGCGGCCTCGGTTGCAGCCTTGCGTAGGCCGTGCGCATCACCCTGGCCGGAACCCGTACTTACCTCGATTGCTGAACCTCCCAGTGCCCACAGCACCAGGGAATTGGCCACCGCACCGTCTGGGGTGATTTCACCAGATGTTGTGCAACCAATCACCTGCGTATGGGGAAAGGTCCCATGGAGCTGCTCGGCTATCGCCGCCAGATCAAAAATTGGCGCAAGCAGAGCCACGATCAGCTTGGGATCCTGGGGGCATTGCAGAGCCTGCAGTGCCTGCTCAAGGGCCTGGCCGGTGTCGTTTAACGAGGAGGCGCCTACCTTGACCCAGCTCTCAGCAACCATCGAAGTGACCATTGAGGCTGGCTCCTGCGTCGGTGCAAATCCCCGACTAACACCCACAATTGTCAAGCCCCGTAGGATCGACTCAAATCTAGGACCCGCTGGCCCAAGCATCAACCGCGGCTGCGATGCCATCTAGGGATCTTTTTTTAGCAGGATCGTCGGCCCACTGGCCCAGCAGGCTCTGTCGCAGCCCCGCACTAGCGGGGGCGAGATGATCGCCCGGGAATTCCTTCAGCAGGCTGGCATCTCCACTACGACCTTGCAGCACCCCCAGCAGCCGCTGGCTTTGGTCGATCTGATCCCGGTTGAAGCGCACCAATAAGTTGCGGGGTTGGAGGTAGGTGCGAGCCACCTGCTGCAATGTTTCCTCCGGTGAGGGGCTGAACTCGCTGCGAAAGTTGAACTGCTGACCGAGCTCCGCCAACAGTGGGATCGAGCGCTCGGCTGAGAAGTTGTTGAAGCTCAAGGCCACTAGGCCGGCGCCCCCCCGCCCCCCATCAGGTGCCAGCAGGTGCAGTTTGCAGCCCAGGCTGTGGCCAAGTCGCAGCATCAGCCTGCTGGAGTCGCCCCCTTCACCATCCGCATCACGCAGCTGACGGAACCGCCGCCAGGCGGTATTGGCCTGATCCTGGTGGTCGAAGCCAGGCACATAGGTCCAGGCCCGAATCCGCCAGCCTCTAGCCGCCAGTGCTTCCAGAAGCCGGCGGTAGCTGAGCTGGGGGGTCGCCGCCAGGTAACTGCCGCCGATGAATTCGACCGTGCCGCGGCTGGGTCGCTCGGCCTCCAGTTGCCAGATATCGCCGCGCTGCCGCCAGAGCGTCATGGTCAGAGGGGAAGGCGTTGCAAGGCCGCCCGCGCTTCGTTGCGATGGGCTGCGCCATCAAGGAGGTTGTTAAACACATGGCGGATTACGCCTTCGCGGTCGATCACGTAGGTGACCCGGCCTGGCAGCAACCCCAGCACATTCGGCACTCCGAAGGCTTTGCGTAGGGCGTTGCCTTGGTCCACCAGAAGCGGGAAGGGCAGGTCGTGACGACTGGCAAAGCGCTGGTGGCTGGCCTGGTCGTCGCCGCTGACACCCCACACCTCAGCTCCCAGGGACTGAAGGTCGGCGTAGCTGTCACGGAAGGCACAGGCTTCAGCGGTGCAGCCTGGGGTGTCGTCCTTTGGATAGAAGAACAGCACCAAAGCCTTGCCGGCTAGCTGATCGCTACGGCGCCCCTCACCGTTTTGATCATTAAGGGCGACGAGGGGGGCTCGATCTCCGGCGGCAAGTGCCATCTAAATCAAATTGGGCAACCGTTTTCACCCTAGGCAGCTGTCCTGGTTGCCGTAGTCGTAGTCCAAGTCGTAGCTGTTTTTCTAGCGGTGGGCTGGGACGATGGGTTGAGCGACGCAGGCAGATGTGACTGGCCCGATTGAGGAACAGCCAAGCCTCTGGCAGCAGAGCGACCTGCTGAGCCTGGTGAGTGCAACCCCGGCCTTGAGCCCAGCGGCCCAGCCCAAGCAGGTTGTGGCTCGTGATCCCAGCCCTTCCAACCGCTATCCACAACCGCGATCAACACCTAGCAACCTGCTGATCCTGGACACGGAGACCACGGGTCTGGAGCCGGTTTCAGCCCAGTGCATCGAGGTAGGAGCAGTTCTGTTTCATGTACCCAGTAGGTCGGTATTGAGCCAGGTTTCCTTTCTTTTGCCAGCTGCTGCCAACCCGGCGGAGCATGTCAATGGCATTGCTGCTGAAGTGACCAGACTCCCCCAGCCCTGGCAGGCGGGCCTCCAGCATTTCCTTGCCCTGCTCGCCGGGGCCGATGCGGTGCTCGCCCACAACGCAGCCTTTGATGCCAAGTGGTTTGGGCTTGGACCGCTGCCGGCTATTGACAAGCCATGGATCTGCTCGATGGACGATATCGAGTGGCCGCCTGAGCGACACCTGAGGACGTCCCCTTCGGTGCGCGATCTGGCCTTGGCCTACGGGGTGCCGGTGTGGGCTGCCCATCGGGCCCTTGCCGATTGCACTTATCTAGTTCAAGTATTGGAGCGTTGCGCCAACCTCGAAGACCTCTTAAAAGCAGCTATGGAGCCGAAGCTGCTCTATCGGGCCAATCTTCCCTATGCCGAACGGCATAAGGCCAAACAGGCAGGCTTTCGCTGGAATGAACCGGTGCGAGGCGCCTGGAGTCGTCGACTAAGCGAGCGCCAGGCCCTAGCCCTGGCTTTTGAGGTGCAGAGGGTGGAGGCCGATTCACAAGTGGCCTGAACTCCCGGAACTGGTGCCCATACGTCATGGTTTTTCTTCCAATCTCCGAAGCCGAACGGCGCGTTATCGCCATTTGGCCGTGGCTGCCACAGGCTGAGTTGGTAGTTGCCATGGATCCATGGCTGGTCGGATGCCGCGGCAGCGGCTGCTCCGCTGGCAGGCCGTGCGCACTTGGGCGCGGCTGATCCGCGAAGCCGAGGGGCTTTGGCGGGTCGATGTGCGCGATCTGCGCAGGGTCGGCGCCCATGAGCTGGGTCAGCTGCTGCAGGAGGTGCCGCCCCGGCTGCGACGTCGCGTCAATCTCTGGTTGGAACGCCTAAAAGTGAGCACCAGGTTGCCCTGATTGCCTGCATGCCCTTATTGGCAAGCGGCGGAGCGGCATAAAAAAACCGGCTGGGGAAGCCGGCATGGAAGAAGGTCACCTTGGCAATCGGTGAATTGTCGAAATCGGAGCGACAGGATTTGAACCTGCGACCCCCACTACCCCAAAGTGGTGCGCTACCAAGCTGCGCTACGCCCCGGCAGTTCGAAGTTACCACAGCGCTTTGCGCTGTTTCAGCCGGCGTATCAGCCGTTCTGTGAGTCGCTCCCGTCCCAAAACTGCATACCCAGGAACCCGCAGGCGACGGGCTAGTTGCCGCAGTTCACCGACCCCCAGGCCTGCCAGCCGCAATTCGGGCAAGCGGCTCCATACGGCTGAGGCCGCAGGCAGGTCCGACCCTTTGCGATTGGCTGAGAAGCTCAGCAGGGCGCCCCCAGCCATCCACTCAGGCACCAGCACAAACAACACGGCCAGCAACCCATAGAGCTCCACAAGCCCCTTAGGCAGAGGATGCAGGGGGCGGTTGCGTGGCCTGGGCTCGAGCTTGCTCACAGCAGGGGGGCCTTGGGGTCGTTCAACCTGCCGGATGGCTGACCGGTCGGCTGACCGGAGGGCCTATCGCGCCATTGCAGCTGGGGTTCGGGCTTCGGGTTCAGTTTGACGCTCCAGAAGATCAGGGCAAAGCAGAGCCCCAGGGTGATAAGCAACCAAAGAATCACCAGGCGATCCGGTAAGGGGTTCACAGCTCTGTCCTGCTCATACCTGGTCCGTGCGCAGGCACTCCAACCTTCTGAATTGCTGCTCCATAGTCAGCACATCGCCCTTGAGCACCAAGGTCAGTTGCTCGTTCCGATAACGGATGCCTGGTAGGTATGAGGCCTCGCGAAACATGGTGGAGCGGAAGCGTCCGGTGAGCAGGGAGGCTTGGGCGTCATTGCGCTCCAGGGTGACCCGGCTCTGATCGGGGCAGATGAATTGTTCGGTGATGCCGTAGTCCTCCCACCAGGGCGACCCCATTGAGAGCAAGGCGAGGGCAAGCAGCGGCATGGACATGCTCAGGCCAGCTGAATTGGGGCATTCTCTCCCCGCAACACGCAGTGGGCCACCGTCCAGTCATAGGAAGACCACACCCGTGGATCGAGCTTGTAGGCCGAGCCCGCAAATTCACCGAGCCTTTGGCCGCTTGGCTGGGCCGAGCAGTAAGGCCGGCTGCCGGGTTTGGCTAGGTATTGCTGGTGATATGGCTCCGCGTACCAAAGGGTTTGGTTGCTGCGCAGCTCAGTGGTGATCTCCCCAAAGCCAGCGCTGCTCAACAGGGCCTGGTAGGCGTCGCGGCTGGCTTCTGCTAGGGCCACCAGACCAGGATCATCCGCATAGATCACCGAGCGGTACTGGCTGCCCCGATCATTGCCCTGGCGATTCCCCTGGGTGGGGTCGTGGCATTCCCAGAACAGCTTCAGCAAATCGCTGAAATCGATCAGGGCCGTATCCCATACCACCCGCAAAACCTCGCTGTGGCCCGTGCGTCCAGAGCAGACCTGGTCGTAGCTGGGTTGCTGGATTGAGCCACCGGCGTAGCCCACGGCTGTTGTAACCACGCCAGGCAGGCGCCAAAAGCCCTTTTCGGCTCCCCAAAAGCAGCCGCAACCGAAAACCACCTCCGACTGGCCGCCCTTTATGGCCGCATCAATTGGGGTGCCCAGTACAACGTGGGGAGCTTGAGCCTGAGGGGTGCCCTGAAACAGGCCGAACACGCTGCTAATTGCAATTAAATCGGAGCCTAGAGAGTCCCTTTAGTTGCCGCGTCGGGCTCAAAGGCAATGTGATTAAGGAGAGTGGTGGTGAAGGCGAACAGCAGGAACGGCAGGGAAAGCACCAGGATCAGGCCCACACCCACAAGGGCAAAGATCGGCTTGCTGGCCCCCATCAAGGCCAAGCCAGCCGCCAGGCTGGCGAAGATCACCAGCATCCAGATCAAAATCTGCCCGTAGATGTCGCCAAAGGTCAGGGTGCAGCGCAGCCGGTAGGGCAAGCCGGTAATCGGGGCAACTGGCTCCATGGATGCTCCTAGGCGTGGTACGCAAAAGGCGACACCATCCACCTAAGCCCCATCTAGGTCACTTGGCTGAACAGCTCAACAAGTATTGAGATCAGCCGGCCGCCCTCAGCTGTTCCGTTGCCTGCTCCCTATCCCAAAGGCGACGGTAGGTGCCGCGCTCAGCCACAAGCTCGCTGTGGTGGCCCTGCTGCACAAGCCGGCCCTCTTCGAGCACCAGCACTCGATCACAGGCGGCAGCCGCCGACAACTGATGGCTGATCATCAATACGGTGCGACCCAGACCTTGGTCATTTGACTGGACATTGGCCTGCTCACTGCGAATCGTGCGCAGGATCTCGGCAGCGGTGGTGTTATCTACGCTGGCTAGGGCGTCATCAAGCACCAATAGGGGGGTGCGAACCAGTAGGGCCCGCCCCAGGGCTGTGCGTTGTCGCTGGCCGCCGCTAAGGGTGATTCCTCTCTCCCCCACCAGGGTCTGGTAGCCGTCGGGAAATCCCTTGATGTCGCCCTCAAGCCTGGCCTGGCGAGCTGCTGCCTCGACCCGCTCAAACGGCGCATCCGGCTCGCCATAACGCAGGTTGTCGGCCAGGCTCGCGGTAAACAGATAGCCCTCTTGGGGTACTAAGCCCACCTGGCCCCGCAGTTCAGCCAAATCCAGAGCGGTGATGTCGACCCCATCGAGCCAAAGTTGACCGGGATCGACCTCGACCATGCGCCCCAGGGCACGGGCCAGGGTGGTTTTGCCGCAGCCCACGGGCCCCACCACTGCCACAAGCTCGCCGGGGTGGAGCTCAAAACTGACGTCCACCAGGGCTGGTCGAGGCGCGTTGGGATACCGCACGGTGAGGCCGCGGGCCACCACAGCCCCCCGAGCGGGCTTGGCTGGGGGAGTTGGTGAAGCTGAAGAAACGATCAAGGGCCGCCGTCGCAGCAGCTCCTCTACCCGCTCCAGGCTCACCTGGCCGGTTTGGAAGGTGTTGAGGGTGAACCCAAGCAGGGCAGTGGGGAACACCAGCCGCTCCACAAACAGAATCAGGGCGACCAGGTCGCCGATGCTGAGGCGGCCACTTTCAAGTTGGCCACTGCCCAAGGCGAGTAGCAGCAGCAGGCTGATGGACGAGATGCCCTCCAGCAGCGGGAACAGGGTGCTGCGGGTGCGGGCCAGATTCAGGGCTGCATCCCGGTAGATGCGGTTGCGACCGGCGAAGGCGGTCTGCTCGGTGCTCTCCTGGCCGTAGATCTTGATGGCGCTGATGCCGGAGAGGTCCTCCTGGATCAGGTCGCTTAAGGAGGCCAAGGCCTCCTGCTGGCGGCGTTGCTGGCGCATCATGCGACCGCCAAACAGGCGCACCACCATCAACATCAGGGGGTAGAGCCCCACCGCCGCCACGGTCAACCAGCCGTCGATGGAAAGCATCGCTGGCAAGGTGAGCGCGTAGGCCAGCACGGTGTTCGTGAGGCTCAGCACGGCGAAGCCCAGGAGCCTGCGCACGTTTTCGACGTCGGAGGTGGCTCGGCTGATCACCTCGCCGCTGCCTGTGGTCTGCACCCAGCCGGGTTCCTGCTTGAGCAGGTGATCAAAAATCTGTTGTTTGAGCTCGGCCTCCACCTGCCGGCCTACCCCGAACACCAGCATGCGTGAGTAGAGCCGCACCGCCCCCATCACCGTTGCCAGGGCGACGATCAGCGCCGCCTGAGCCAGCACGTCTTGAAGAGCGAAACCATCCTGCAGGTCGTCGATTACCCGCCGCACCAAAAGGGGAATGGAGACGCTCAGCAGGTTCACCACCACAAGGGCGGCGACGCCGATTAACACCACCTTGCGATGGGGCCGCAGGTAGCGACGGATCAGATCCAGCCGTATGGCTCCCATCAGGGGCCGTTTTCACAGGTCCCACCAACCTAGGCAGCTGCTTTTCCGGCAGGCTGGCCTCAGCAACAGCTGAGCCATGGCTTCCGATCCTTCCCAATCCGGCAGCAATGATCAAAGCCATCCCCTTTACGCCACGGATCGCGAGGTAGTGGATCGGCTGCTTGCCGCTGAGGTGCCAGCCGACCACCACCTGGTTGATGCCGCCCGTTTGTTGATGCGCTACGAGGCCTTTCCCGGTGCCCGTGATCTCAGCTCAGATTTGGCCAAGACCCTGCGCCTGTGGGGAATTAGCCGTGAAGATCTGCACAGCCGCACCCAGGCAATCTGGGCAAAGGGTTTTCGGCCCGCACCAGCGGCGAGTGAGGCGGTGGGCTCCAGCTTTGACACCGCTGACCAGGAGCAGACCTGACACTTTGCCAAGGCAGTCATCGCCATTTACCCCTTCTTCGGGTGATAGTGGATAGGTCCCCATCACCCGGCCCGGAGTGCTTTGCACCCGGGCTTTTTACTAGCTATGCCCACTGTTCAGTCCTGGCCTGCCCTGTTGGACCAGCTGCTCAATGGCGAGTCGCTGTCGGCCCAACAGGCCACCGCGCTGATGCAGGGCTGGCTAAGCGAACAGATCGATCCAGTGCTTACCGGAGGGTTGCTGGCCGCCTTGCGAGCCAAGGGAGTTAATGGCGAGGAGCTTGCAGCCATGGCTGAGGTCTTGCGAGAAGCTTGTCCCCTGCCGGCTTCCCGCCCTTCTATCGCGCTTGTCGATACCTGTGGCACCGGTGGCGATGGGGCCGACAGCTTCAATATTTCAACGGCTGTGGCGTTTGTGGCTGCCGCCTGTGGCGCCCACGTGGCCAAGCACGGCAACCGCAGTGCCAGTGGTCGGGTGGGATCAGCCGATGTGCTGGAGGCAGTGGGCATTCACTTGCAGGCCCCCCAGGAGCAGGTGATTGGTGCCTTACCAAGTGCGGGGGTGACTTTTTTGTTTGCTCCTGGTTGGCATCCGGCACTGGTGGGGCTGGCCCCCCTGCGCCGCAGCCTGGGGGTGCGGACTGTTTTCAATCTGCTGGGCCCATTGGTAAATCCCCTGCGTCCCGAGGCCCAGGTGCTCGGGGTGGCCCGGCCTGATCTGCTCGATCCGATGGCTGAGGCTCTGGCCCGGCTAGGGCTACGCAGGGCTGTGGTTGTGCATGGTCAGGGCGGCCTTGATGAGGCCTCCCTTGCTGGAGTTAATTCGCTGCGACTGGTGAAATCTGGAGTTGTGAGCAGTGACCAGCTCGACCCTGAGGCCTTGGGCTTGCAGCTTGCCCCGATCGCCGATCTGGCGGGCGGAGATCTCGCCACCAACCAAGCCATCCTCGAAGCCGTGCTCCAGGGCCGAGCTAGCCGCGCCCAGGCTGATGTGGTGGCCCTCAACGCAGCGCTGGTGCTATGGGCCGCTGGTTTGACCGACTCAGTCGCCGCTGGCCTGAGCTTGGCCCAGCAGGCCATTGCCAATGGAGCTGGCTGGCAAGTCCTAGAGCGGCTGCGCGCCGCCCTGCCAGCCCCCCGTTGCGGGATGATCAAAGCAACTGCCCTGAACCCGTGAGCGAGCCCGCTGCCACTGCCTTGCTGGTGTTGGCCGACGGCACCGTGCTGAGGGGTGAGTCCTTCGGGGCCCGGGGCACGGCCATCGGAGAAGTGGTGTTCAACACCGGCATGACCGGCTATCAGGAGGTCATGACCGACCCGAGTTACTCCGGGCAGTTGGTCACCTTTACCTACCCCGAACTGGGCAATACCGGGATCAACGCCGCCGATCAGGAGGCGGATCGCCCCCACGTGCGTGGGGTGATTGCGCGCCAGCTTTCACCTTGTACCAGTAGCTGGCGCTCAGAGGGTGATCTAGATGGCTGGCTTCTACGCCATGGAGTAGTTGGAATTCGAGCAATTGATACGCGAGCTCTGGTGCGTCATTTACGTGATGGCGGCGCGATCAACGGCGCAATTTGCAGTGATGGCACCTCGGCTTCGGCCCTGCTTGATCAAGTCCGCTCGGCCCCTTCGATGCAGGGCCTAAACCTGGCGTCATCAGTTACTACCCCTAATCCTTATCACTGGGATCAACCCTGTGGGGTCGCTTTTGATGCCCGTATGCAATCCCAGCCCGATCGCCCTTACCGGGTGGTGGCCATTGATTTCGGCATCAAGCGGGCGATCCTCGAGCGTCTTGCGGCCCACGGCTGCGAGGTGACCGTGCTTCCAGCCGATGCCAGCTTGGAGCAGGTTCTCAGTTACAAGCCCGAGGGAGTGTTCCTGTCCAATGGGCCCGGCGATCCGGCCGCCGTTAGCTCCGCTATTGAGCTCGCCAAAAGTCTTATCGCCCTGCCCAATCTCCCCCTGCTTGGCATCTGCCTTGGCCACCAGATCCTGGGGCTGGCCCTTGGAGGCACCACTTTTAAACTGGGCTACGGCCATCGCGGTTTAAATCACCCTTGCGGCAGCCCAGGGCAGGTGGAGATCACCAGCCAAAACCATGGTTTTGCCCTCGTGCCCGAATCCCTGCCCGCCGACCGAGTGCGGGTAACCCATCACAACCTCAACGACCAAACCGTGGCTGCTCTGGAGCTGCTTGAGGCACCGGTGTTTGGCGTTCAGTACCACCCGGAGGCCAGTCCCGGTCCCCACGACGCCGACCATCACTTCGCGCGCTTCGCCGCCCTGATGGCCAGCCGCCGCTGACGCATTTTTGTTGAGTCTTCTGCAGCGGCAAAATTGCTCCCTACACTTCGCCCCAGAACGGATCGAGGACTGGAGCCATCAACGACCTGCAGCGATTGACTGTCTCCCTGCGAGGAGGCTTCGAGCAGCAGGCCCACTGCCAGCTGATCCGCTTCACTGGCCAGCTGGATGCCTACTCCGACAAACAGTTCGGCGAATTTGTGGCCTCTCACCGCGGCAATGGTCAGCCTTTGGTGATCGACCTCAGCCACATCGACTTCCTCGACTCGTCCGGTCTTGGCGCCTTGGTCCAGCTTGCTAAGCAGTGCAACGGCGATAAGCAGAAATTTTTGGTGGTGGGTAATGCCCGGGTTGTTCAAACCGTGAAGCTGGTGCGCCTAGAAGAATTTCTGCACCTTCAGCCCGACCTCGAAACAGCCCTTGGCAACCTCGCCGCTTGAGCAGGGAAAGGCTGAGCTGCGGCCCGCTTCGAGCTGGCTAGCTGGCCTTGCCCCCCATCCTCCCCAAGCCGAATTAGGCCCGCTACAGCTTGCTTGGCTGGGTGATGCGGTCTGGGAGCTTCATCACCGCCTGCAGCGCTGTCAGCGTCCAGGCCGCTCCCACACCCTGCACCAGGAGGTTGTGCAGGTAGTGCGTGCCGACGCCCAGGCTCTGGCACTGGAGAAGCTTGATCAACAGCTCACGGATGCGGAGCGAGACCTTGTGCGCCGGGGCCGCAATCGGGCTGGCAGGGGCCCCCGGCGGGGGGATGCGGCGGCCTACGGCCAGGCAACGGGCCTTGAGGCCCTGCTTGGTTGGTTGTTTCTTCATGAGCCTGTCCGGTTAGCCGAGCTGCTAGATCACTTGCAGGAGATCGATCCATAACCTGCAGACAACGCCATGAGCCCACGATTTGAACGCCGTCCCGAGAAGCGGACGGGGGGCGGCGCCCGCGGGGCTGGCCGTCCTCCCCGCTTCAGCGGTCCCAAGCCTGAATGGCGCCGCGATGGAGCCGGTGAAGGCCGTGAGGGCAGTGAGGGAAGAGAAGGCCGTGAGGGCCGTGAAGGCCGTGAAGGGCCAAGAGATCGGGATCCCCGGCGAGAGACCGGTGCACGACCCGCCCCCCGAGGGGTATCCCGCTTCCAGCCCCGCCGCGATGGGCCAGCCGACCGCCCCAGTAGTCGCGGCGAGCGCCGCCCATTTGAACGGCGTGGTGACAGCGAGCGTCCGTCCTTCGACCGTCCGCCTGCTTCCCGTTTTTCCAGCGATCGCACTGGCTCAGACAGCAAGCCCTACGAGCGGCGACCCGGCGGCCGCTTTGAAGGTCGTCCCCAGGGCCGCCGTCCCGACTCAGGTCGCCCAGATAGCCGTCGGTTTGAAGGTGGGGGTCGCTTTGAAGGGGCCGGTCGCCCTGATGGTCGCCCTGTTAGCCGACGTTTTGACACGGGGACCCGCCCAGCGCCTGGCAGGTTTGCTGGCAAGCCGCTGATCGTCGACGCGGATACCCTGCCGCCCAGCGGTGATGCTGAGCGCCACAGCGTCGATCCCAGCGCCGATTTGATCTGGGGCCGGCATCCTGCCCAGGCGGCACTTGAGAGCGGTCGACCGATTCATCGCGTCTGGTGCACTCCAGAAATGCGCTTCAGCCCCAAGTTTCTGCAGCTGCTGCGAGAAGCCAAGGCATCGGGAGTACTGGTTGAGGAGGTCACCTGGGCGCGCCTGGGTCAGCTCACCGGAGGTGCCGTGCACCAGGGCATCACCCTGCAAACAGCGGCAGCTGAGACCCTTGATCTACAGACCCTGATGGAGGGCTGCGCAACCATTGGTGAGCCGGCCTTGCTGATGGCGGTCGACGGTCTTACTGATCCCCAGAACCTCGGCGCAATTGTGCGTAGTGCCGAAGCCCTGGGTGCCCATGGCCTGGTTTTGCCCCAGCGCCGCAGCGCTGGACTTACCGGCTCGGTGGCCAAGGTTGCGGCAGGTGCTCTTGAGCACTTGCCCGTGTCAAGGGTGGTTAACCTCAACCGCGCTCTCGACACCCTCAAGCAGGAGGGTTATCGGGTAGTGGGTCTGGCAGCCGAGGGCACCGTCAGCCTGGAGGAGGCCGATCTAGCTGGGCCTTTGGTCATAGTCACCGGTTCTGAGGGTGATGGTCTCTCCATGCTCACCCGACGCAATTGCGATCAGCTGGTGCGCATCCCCCTGCGTGGCGCCACACCAAGCCTTAACGCCTCTGTGGCTACCGCCCTATTGCTCTATGAGGTGGCACGGCGTGGCTGGATGAAGGGTTTGAGCGGTTCCCAGCCCGCGCCCCGCTTGGTGCGCCCCCAGCTGCCCGCTCCAGCCGCCAGCCCCGAGCCTGAGGAAGAGCCCACAATCCAGCCGGCTGGCTCCCCTGAGCTTCTGCACGAACAAGAGCCTCAGCTGGAGCAAGAGGTAATGCCGGAAATTGAGCCGGAGGATCAGTCAGAGCTACCGGCAGAGCAGCAGATTGCTGCAGCCACCCCAGCCAACCAGGAACCGGTCATTGACCTGGGTACGGAGCCAGCCGCCAAATCTGGTTTCCATGGGGATATTCAACTGTGACTCCCCCATCAGGTCTCGGTACCGGCGCCGGGCAGAATGGCCTACAAGCCGCTCCTGCCTCATGAATCCCCTGCTGTGGCCAGTGCGCAGCTGCGCTAATGGTCTGGGTCTGGCCTGGTGGGCACGGGTAGAAACCCACTCTCCCAACGCTGTTTATTGGTTTGGCCCCTTCGTGCGTCGCGGCACCCTGGAAAGCCATCTGCCGGCTTTCTTGAACGACCTCCGGGCCGAATCTCCGGGTTCTCTGGATCACCAGTTACTGCGCACCCGACGGGGCGAACCGCTCACCGAGCTCGACTGAGGGCTAGTGGCCGTTGCCGCTGGCTGATAGCGTCCAATCCAACTGGCAACAGGGTTGATGGGGATCGCTGATTCGCGCGAACAGGGGATTGCTCAATGGCGTCAGCAGCTGCGCAATGGTGAGGTTTCAGCCCGTGAACTCACCGAACACCATCTGGCCCGCATCCAGGCGGTTGATCCCACCGTTCACGCCTATCTGGAGATAACTGCAGAGCGGGCCAGGGCTGATGCGGACCACATCGACGCCCGCCTCGCTGCTGGAGAAGATTTGCCACCCCTGGCAGGTATTCCTCTGGCAATCAAGGACAACCTCTGCACTAAGGGGGTCCCTACCACCTGCTCCAGTCGCATGCTGGAGCACTTCGTCCCCCCCTACGAGAGCACTGTTACCGACCGCCTCTGGCAGTCGGGAGCTGTCTTGCTTGGCAAGACAAACCTCGATGAGTTCGCCATGGGCAGCTCCACCGAGACCTCAGCCTTCGGACCCAGCCGCAACCCTTGGAATCCAGAGAGGGTGCCTGGTGGTAGCTCCGGTGGCAGCGCCGCCGCGGTGGCTGCAGGCGAGTGCATCGCCGCCCTTGGCTCCGACACTGGCGGATCGATTCGCCAGCCCGCCTCCTTCTGCGGGGTGGTGGGATTGAAGCCCACCTATGGCCGCGTCAGCCGCTACGGCCTGGTCGCCTTTGCCAGCTCACTCGACCAGGTGGGCCCGTTCACCAACTCGGTGGCGGATGCGGCCGAGCTGCTGCAGGTGATCGCCGGTGCGGATCCGCGCGATGCCACCTGCCTGCAGGCCCCCGTGCCCGATTACGTCGCCGCCCTTGACCAACCTGTTGCTGGTTTGAGGGTGGGCATGGTGCGCGAGTGCTTCGAAGCTGAGGGCCTTGATCCCCAGGTGAAGGCTGCTGTGCTGGCCGCTGCCGCCCAGTTGGAGGCCCTGGGCTGCGAGCTGGTGGATGTGAGCTGCCCCCGCTTCAACGACGGCATCGCCACCTACTACGTAATCGCGCCATCAGAGGCCTCTGCAAACCTGGCCCGCTACGACGGTGTCAAATACGGCTACCGGGCCCCGGATGCCACCAGCCTTGCCGAGATGACGGCCCGCAGCCGGGCTGAGGGCTTTGGCGACGAGGTGCAGCGCCGCATCCTGATCGGCACCTACGCCCTCTCGGCCGGATATGTGGACGCCTACTACAAGAAAGCCCAGCAGGTGCGCACCTTGATTCGGCGAGACTTTGACCGAGCCTTCGAGGCAGTGGATGTGCTGCTCACCCCCACCTCGCCCACCACGGCCTTTGGCTTTGGCGCCCACAGCGACGACCCCTTGGCTTTGTACCTCGCCGACCTGCTCACCATCCCGGCGAACATGGCTGGCCTGCCTGCCATCAATGTGCCCTGCGGCTTTGATCTCGAGGGCCTGCCAATTGGTCTGCAGCTGATCACGGGAGTGCTTGAAGAGCCGCGCCTGCTTCAGGTGGCCCACCACTACGAACAGGCCGCTCAGGTGATGCAGGCTC
Source organism: Cyanobium sp. WKJ7-Wakatipu (assembly GCF_024345355.1). Classification (NCBI taxonomy): domain Bacteria; kingdom Bacillati; phylum Cyanobacteriota; class Cyanophyceae; order Synechococcales; family Prochlorococcaceae; genus Cyanobium; species Cyanobium sp. WKJ7-Wakatipu. The sequence continues at coordinate 147,848 of NZ_JAGQAY010000001.1, read as the reverse complement.
GGCCAGTGGCCCCATTGGTGCCCTAGGGACTGACCCCAGATCTAGTGGTTTTGCGCCGCTCTGGCGCGCAAATGACACCGGATCTTGCGTGGTCGCCTAGCTTGGGGAGGCTTCCGATGCCTTCCGGCTAGACCTGCCCTTGGCCTTCGTTCCGCTCCACAACCACAGCGACTACAGCCTTCTAGACGGGGCGAGCCAGTTGCCTGCGATGGTGGATCGGGCCGTGGAGCTGGGCATGCCAGCCCTTGCACTCACCGATCACGGCGTCATGTATGGCGCCATTGAGCTGCTCAAGCTTTGCGCCAAGGCCGGGATCAAGCCGATCATCGGCAATGAGATGTATGTCATCAATGGCTCCATTGATGATCCTCAGCAGAAAAAGGAGCGCCGCTACCACTTGGTGGTGCTAGCCAAAAATGCGGTCGGCTATCGCAACCTGGTGAAGCTCACCAGCATCAGCCACCTACGCGGCATGCGCGGCCGAGGCATCTTTGCCCGTGCCTGTATCGACAAGCAATTGTTGAGCCAGTACAGCGAAGGTTTGATCGTGGCTACTGCCTGCCTGGGAGGCGAAATTCCTCAGGCGATTTTGCACGGCCGGCCCGATGCGGCGCGGGAGGTTGCCAGCTGGTATCAACAAACTTTTGGCGACGACTTCTACCTGGAAATCCAGGATCATGGCGGCATCGAAGACCGCATCGTTAACACCGGGATTGCCCGCCTCGGTGCCGAGCTGGGTATTGAACTGATCGCCACCAATGATGCCCATTACTTAAGTGCCAACGACGTAGAAGCCCATGACGCGCTGCTCTGCGTACTCACAGGCAAGTTGATCAGCGACGTGAAGCGTCTGCGCTACACGGGTACGGAATACATCAAGGGGGAGGCAGAGATGCTCTCCCTGTTCAATGACCACCTTCCTGCCGAGCTGATTGAGCGGGCTGTTGCGAACACAGCAAAGGTGGCTGAAAAGGTGGAGGCCTACGACATCCTCGGCCGCTATCAGATGCCCCGCTTCCCCATCCCGACTGGTCACACAGCGGTGAGCTATCTCACTGAGGTGGCCGAGCAGGGCCTCCGGCAGCGCCTACGCCTGGCCGATGACGTTTGCTTCGAGCCCCAATATGGCGATCGCCTCGCCTTTGAGCTCCAGGTAATGGAGCAGATGGGTTTTCCCACCTACTTCCTGGTGGTGTGGGACTACATCCGCTTCGCCCGGGACAATGGCATACCTGTGGGGCCGGGTCGTGGTTCAGCTGCGGGTTCCTTGGTGGCCTACGCCCTAGGGATCACCAACATTGACCCGGTTACCAATGGTTTGCTTTTTGAGCGGTTCTTGAACCCTGAGCGCAAGTCGATGCCGGATATTGATACGGACTTCTGTATCGAGCGGCGTGGCGAAGTTATCGACTATGTAACTAAGCGCTATGGCGAAGAAAAGGTGGCCCAGATCATCACCTTCAACCGCATGACATCAAAAGCGGTGCTCAAGGATGTGGCCCGCGTACTTGATATTCCCTATGGCGATGCAGATCGCCTGGCCAAGTTGATCCCTGTGGTGCGGGGTAAACCTGCCAAGCTCAAGGAAATGATCGGAACCGAATCACCGGCTCCAGAATTTCGGGAGAAATATGAAAAGGACCCAGTGGTACAGCGCTGGGTTGATATGGCAATGCGTATTGAGGGCACAAACAAGACCTTTGGTGTGCACGCGGCTGGTGTGGTGATTGCAGCGGAGCCCCTTGATGAATTGGTCCCCCTGCAGCGCAACAACGATGGCCAGGTGATTACTCAATACTTTATGGAAGATGTGGAGTCGATGGGTCTATTGAAAATGGACTTTCTCGGCCTAAAAAACCTGACAATGATCGATAAAACTGTCGATCTTGTGCAGCAATACAGCGGCATCAAGGTTGATCCTGATGATCTGCCTCTTAACGACGCAGGTACCTATGCCCTGCTTGCTCGTGGTGATCTGGAGGGCATCTTCCAGCTTGAATCCAGTGGCATGCGCCAGATTGTTCGCGATCTCAAGCCTTCATCGCTTGAGGATATCTCTTCTATTTTGGCCCTATACCGGCCCGGTCCGCTTGATGCAGGTCTGATCCCTAAATTCATTAATCGCAAGCACGGTAGGGAGGTAATTGATGTAGCCCACGAGAAGCTTGAGCCGATCCTTAAGGAGACTTATGGAATCATGGTTTACCAAGAGCAGATCATGAAGATCGCTCAGGAATTGGCTGGCTACTCCCTTGGCGAAGCAGATCTGCTGCGGCGGGCTATGGGTAAGAAGAAAAAGAGTGAGATGGAGAAACACCAGGGACTTTTTGTTAGTGGCGCCACGGAACGTGGCGTCGAACCGCGAATAGCGGAGGCACTTTTTGAGCAGATGGTTTTGTTTGCTGAATACTGTTTCAACAAGAGCCATTCCACCGCCTACGGCGCGGTGACCTATCAGACGGCTTACCTAAAGGCCCACTACCCAGTTGCCTACATGGCGGCGCTGCTCACAGTCAACGCCGGAGACTCGGCCAAGGTGCAGCGATATATCGCCAACTGCAATGCAATGGGTGTCGAGGTGATGCCCCCTGATGTAAATGCTTCCGGCATCGATTTCACACCCGTTGGTGATCGGATTCTTTTTGGTCTTTCGGCCGTTCGCAATCTCGGTGATGGGGCGATTCGACAGTTGATTGAGGCCCGCTCTGGCGATGGTTGTTTCAACTCCCTAGCTGAGCTATGCGATCGCATTCCTGGTCAGCAGCTCAACCGACGCGCCTTGGAGGCCTTGATCCATTCAGGAGCACTTGATGCCCTCGAGCCTCTGGGCAATCGCGCCCAATTGATGGCGGATCTGGATCTAGTCATCGACTGGGCCAGCTCCCGTGCCAAGGATCGGGCCAGCGGTCAGGGCAACCTCTTTGATTTGTTTGGCGCCACCGCCGCAGCCGACTCTGCTGGGGGTTCCGATGCCACCGGCCTGGGCGATATCAGCACCGCCCCCAAGGCGGCTCCGGTGCGCGACTATCCCCCAACTGAAAAACTCCGCCTGGAAAAGGAGTTGGTGGGTTTCTACCTATCAGACCACCCCCTGAAGCAGCTGGCCCAGCAGGTGAAGTTGCTATCGCCGGTCGCCCTGGGCAATCTCGACGAGATGGCCGACAAGGCCAAGGTGAGCGCAATTGTGATGGTGCCTGAGCTGCGCCAGGTGAACACCCGCAAGGGCGACCGGATGGCCGTGCTTCAGCTTGAGGACCTAACCGGCAGCTGTGAAGCGGTCGTGTTTCCTAAAAGCTATGCCCGTTTAGCCGACCACCTAATGGTGGATGCGCGCTTGCTGGTGTGGGCCTCGGTAGATCGCCGCGATGATCGAGTGCAATTAATTGTCGAAGACTGCCGCTCCATTGACGATCTGCAGTTGTTGATGGTCGATTTGCCTGCCGATCAGGCCGCCGACATCGCCATTCAGCACCGCCTGCGCGAGTGCCTACATCGCCACAAGCCACCCCAGGACGAGGCTGGCCTGCGAGTACCTGTGGTGGCTCTGGTCCGTCAGGCGGGCCAGACCCGCTTCGTGCGGCTTGGCCCCCAATTTTGCGTAGGCGATGTGGGCGCTGCCCTTGATACCCTCACCGCTGCCGATTTTCAGGCCCGAATCAGCTCACCGCTCTTGGCGGCCTGAGCTGGTTGGCTGATTATCTGCACCATTGCGCATCGCCTTAATCGAGCTGCGCAAGCGGCTGATATTTAGCCCGATCTGCTCGGTGCCGAACAAGCTGCCTGGCTTCTCTTCCCAGCTTGCGGAAAGCACACCAAAGCTCAAGCCCAACAGCCCTAGAAAAAAACATCCACCCGATGCCGCCAAGGTGGCACTGGGTGGAACGTCAAAAATTTGGCGGCTGACTAACAGGTAGCTACCAATAAATACGCCCATGCCCATGACGGTGGGAATGCCAGTGCCGATTGCAATTCGGCGCGCCATGCGATTGGCAACCGCGTCAGGGATTACCTGCTGGCTGGGACCGGAACGCCGGGCCGGTTTTGGGTTGCCTTTGCCCGATTGGGCGCGACCTTGCATTCCCTTTCCGGCCATGGCTGCCTCGATCAGCCCCGGATGCCGAGCTTGGCGATCAAAGCGCTGTAGCGCTCCTTGCTGATGCCATTTAGGTAACCAAGCAGGCGCTTACGGCGTCCGATCATCTTGAGCAGGCCTTGGCGCGAAGAAAAATCGTGCTTGTTTTTCTGCAGATGGCCGGTCAGCTGGCTGACCCGCTCACTGAGCATGGCCACCTGGACTTCCACCGATCCGGTGTCTGTGCCATGGGTCTGGTGACCGTTGATCAGTTCCTGCTTTTTGGTGGTGGTGAGCGGCATGGGCTGGGGAATAAAACGCAGGCTGGGCCCGGTTTGGGGACCTACGGTGCAAGTTCCCACCATACCTTCTGACGGACATTGGTATTCCGTCTCAATCCATTGGGCGGGATAGCCAGCGCAAGCACTCTCGGATCCAATCTTCTGCCCCGGCCGACTCCCCCATGCCGACGGCGGCTACCGCGCGCAGGGCGCGATGGATTTCAAGGGCTTCGTAGCCCAGAGCAGCCAGGGTTAGCTGCACTTCATCACGGCCTTCTGCCGGCAGCAGGGGGCCGTCCGCCAGCGAATCCGGATCGCCGTGGTTTTCCAGTTGCCCCAGAAACCGCTGCTGCAGTTTGGTCCGCAGCTCAACAGCCAAGCGCTCGGCTGTGCGCTTTCCCACCCCGGGTGCCTGGCAGAGCCGCCGCAGATCGGTCTGAACGATGGCTTGCACCAACTCCCTGGGATCCATCACTCCCAGTAATCCCAGGCCCATTTGAGGCCCTACGCCGCTTACGGCAACCAATTCCCGAAACAGATCCCTTTCGTGGCGCTCACCAAAGCCGTAGAGAATCCAGGCGTCGTCGCGGATGGCCAAGTGGGTGTGCAGCCCCAGAGCACTGCCCTCCTGCGGCAGCTGCTGCCATTGCCGCTGGCTCACCTGAACCTCATAACCCACCCCCTGACACACCAGCAGCAGGCCATAGCGCTTGTCCTGCTGCCAGGGATGGTTGAGTTGCCCTTGCAGCCAGCCGATCATGGAGTCAGTAATAGGTTCCCCATCGTGCCCGCCGTGTTCAGCCGTGCCCAGCCCCTGCCGCTTCCCCGGTTGAGCGCCTGGTTGCTGCCATTGCTGTTGATGGTCTGCATGGTGCTCACTGGTTGCAGTGCTATCGCTCAGCCGCCGCGATCGGTGTTGTTGCAAGCCCTGGAGTTGCAGATTCAGCTCACCCAGGGCGCCATCGCTGATGCCCTGGCCCTAGATGCCGGCGGCATGCCGGAGGTGAGTCGGGTGCGGGTGGCTCAGCAGCAGCCGATCGGGATCGGCGAGGCCAAGGGGCTGCGGCTGGAGGGCCAGTTCGACTGGCGCCTCGCTGGCGATCCGATCCGGGTGGACAGTCCCTTTGAGCTCTTTCTGCAGCGGGGCGAGCGCGGCCAAAGCTGGCGTTTGGCCCGCCCCGTGGGCCCTGCCCCATCTGCCGGCACTGACGGCCAGCAGACCTGGATCACCGACCCGCTACCACTCAAGCCAAGGGGCTGATCAGCAAGACTTGAAGGATGGATACGAGCCCACCTGCCTGGCTGCCTGAGACAGCCGCCCGCATCTACCCCGGTTGGGTGCAGCGCAAGGCTGTCACCCTGTGCAAGCGGGATCAGAAACGTGGCGGCAGCAGCAACGTGCAGGAATACCGCATCGCCATTCACAACGCCGTGGTTGCATCGGGCGGCCTGGACCACTGGACCGGCGAGCAGCTCGACTGGCATCTGATTGGCACCTACGACAACCGGGAAGCTGAAGCTGGAAAGGGTGCACACAAGAAGCAGTACGCCCTACTTCCCACAATCGATCACCATTCCAATCTTCCCGAGCCAAATTTCGTTATCTGCGCCTGGCGAACCAATGACGCCAAACACGACATGACGCCGGAGGAGCTGGTGGAGTTTTGCCGCCGGGTTCTCGCCCATGACGAGGCTAAGACCGCTTCTGTTGCCGACTGTGGCTAAGGCTCACCAGGGTGGCTGCCAGAACGAGGCCAGCCCCGGCGATGGTCCAGCTGTCAATTGACTCACCAAATAGCAACCAGCCCCAGCCTCCGGCAAACAGCACCTGCACGTAGCTGATCGCCGTTGCTCTCGCCGCCGGCAGGGCAGTGAGGCTGCGGGTCAGATACACCTGACCAAGCTGGGTGAAGACCCCAACCCCGACCAGCCAAAGCAGCTCCGCTGGGGTGGGAAGCACGGGATTGAGGGCCACCAGCGGCAGGCTCAAGGGCAGGGCCACCAAGGGGAAGTAAAAAACGATCACCAGCGGGTGCTCGCTCGCGCCCAGGGAGCGCACGCTTACGTAGGCAAGGGCAGTGAATAGGGCACCGGTAACTGCGATCAGTACGGGAAAAAGCGGCAGGGTCGTGCCGCCCTGCAGCAGGCCGGCCGGCTGGGCGACGAGCAACACCCCGAGCCAGCCCAGGGCCATGGCCGCCAGCACCCGCTTGCCGATTGGCTCACCGAGCATCAGCCAGGCCAGTAGGGCCGTGAACGGCGGGTAGAGGTACTGCAGCACCGTGGCCGCAGCCAAGGGCAAGGCCGCTAGGGCGGCATAAACACACACCAGGGCGGCCGTGCCGATCGCTCCGCGCCAGATCAGTAGCCAGCGCCTTTTGCCCCAAGCTGGAATCCCGGCTCGGTGCAGCAGCCACCAGCTCAGGGCCACGCTAACAATCGCCCGGGCGAACACCACCTCGGCAACGGGAATGCGCCCTCCCACCTGCTTGACGCAGACGCCCATCAGCGAAAAGCTCAGGGCACTGGCAACCATGCCGAGCATGGCTTGCCTTCCCTGGTCAGAATCAGGCTTCGCTTCAGCGCCCACCGCAAATAGCCCCTTCCTTGAGCCTGCCTCGTCTCCACCCCCGCACGATTGAGGCCGTCAAGGAGCGGGCTGACATCGTTGATGTGGTGGGCGAGCACGTAGTACTCAAAAAGAAGGGGCGTGAGTACGTAGGCATCTGTCCCTTCCACGACGACACGTCACCGTCAATGACGGTGTCCCCAGCAAAGCAGTTCTACTACTGCTTCTCCTGTGGTGCCGGCGGCAATGCCATCAAGTTTTTGATGGAGCACCAGCGCCAGAGCTTCAGCGATGTGGTGCTGGAGCTGGCGCGCAAATACCAGCTGCCGATCGAGACCCTCGATGGCCCCCAGCAGGAGCGGCTGCGCAAGCAGCTCTCGCGCCGCGAACAGCTGCACCGGGTACTCACCCTGGCGGCTGGTTGGTTCCGTAGCCAATTGCGCGCCCCTGAGGGTGCCGCCGCTCTCACCTATCTGCGCGAAAGTCGCGGCCTGAATGAAGCCACCCTGGAGGCCTTCGAGCTCGGCTTTGCTCCCGACCGTTGGGATGGCCTGTTAAGCCACCTGCAGCAGGTTGAGGGGCTGGGGCCGGAGCTGCTGGAGGAAGCAGGCCTGGTGGTGCCGCGCAAGGGCGCCAGTTCCCAGGACGGCCGCGGTTTCTACGACCGCTTTCGCGGCCGGGTAATGGTGCCGATTAAGGACCGCCAGGGGCGGGTGATCGGTTTCGGTGGCCGCAGCCTTGATGGCGGCGAGCCCAAGTACCTCAACTCTCCGGAGACTGAGGTGTTCGAAAAGGGCAAGCATCTCTTTGGTCTCGACAAAGCCGCGGCCGCGATCCGCAAGGACGACCGAGCCGTGGTGGTGGAGGGCTACTTCGACGTGATCGCCCTGCACGCCGCCGGGATCACCAATGCGGTGGCGTCCCTTGGCACTGCCCTAAGTAGTCAGCAGATCACCCAGCTCTGCCGCTGCTGCGAGGGGCGGCGGATGGTGCTCAATTTCGATAGCGATGGCGCCGGTGTGCGCGCTGCCCAACGGGCCATTGGCGAAGTGGAGCAGCTGGCCTTGCAGGGCCAGCTGGAGTTGCGGGTGCTGCAACTGCCCTCCGGCAAGGATCCCGATGAGTTCCTCAAGAGCCAGGGTGCCGGCGATTACCGGGCCCTGCTTGACCAGGCGCCGCTCTGGCTCGACTGGCAAATCGAGCAGGTGCTCGAGGGTCGAGATCTAGCCCGTCCCGACCAGTTCCAGCTTGCGGTGACGGCCCTCGTAGCCCTGCTTGGCAAGCTGCCCCAGAGCGCAGTGCGCAGCCACTATCTGCAGCGGGTGGCCGAGCGCCTCAGCGGTGGTCAGGCCCGTCTGGCGATCCAGCTGGAAGACGATCTGCGTCAGCAGGTCAAAGGCCAGCGCTGGCATGGACGTTCCCAGAAGTGGGAGTTGCCGGGTGAGGCTGGGCTGCGGGAGCGGGCTGAAGCGGAGGTGTTGCGGATGTATCTGCACTGCCCCGGCTACCGCAGTGCGATCCGGGTGGAGTTGCGGCAGCGCGAACTCGACGATTTCGCCCTTAAGCACCACCGCCTGCTTTGGGCTGCGATTAGCGGCCTAGAGGAGGTCAACCTCGGTGTGGGCCGGCTTGAGGCGATCAACCGCGGCCACGACTCTGGCTCAGACCTCGCCGATCTTGATTTGCCCCGGTTGCTTGGCGATCAGCTGGTGGTGGAGCAGAGCGCCCTGCTTTCCAGGCTGACGCCGTTGCTGGAGCCTAATGAGTTGCAGCGCATGGCTTTTAGCCAGCCCCTGCTTCAGCTGCGCGGTGCCACGGCATCTCTGGAGCGCCAGAAGAGTGTCAAACGCTGCCGGCATCTGCTGGATGCCTGGAGCAGTCAGCGTCTTGAGACCCTGGAGCGTTGTATTGCCCGGCTGCTGGAGCAGGAAAGGGAGGAGGCCCGGGCCACGGCCTCGGGCCTGGCACCGCTTAGCGATATGGAATCGCGCATCGAGGCCCTCTTCAGCGAACTCAACAGCGACGCCCTGCGCTTTCAGGAGCTCTATTACAACGAACGCAAACATCTCGAACACCTCGACTCCCAGCGCCGCGCTGGCTACGAGGAGGTGATGGCTCAACCGGCGGCTTAATTAGCGGTAAGTACCTCTGTCTTGCCCTAAGACCTTTTCAACACTCTGTTTATCCCCTCGCTTTGATGTTTCTTCCGCGGCTTTCCCTGTTTTTACTGCCATCTTTACTGCTGCCTTTGTGGCTTACCCCTGCCGCGCTTGCCCAGCCCTGCCCCTGCAGCTGTGAGCAACCCAGCCAGGGCGTGATCGGTCCAGATGGTCTGTGTCAGTGCCCCTGTGGGGTGGTGCCGATTCCCGGCATCAATGCCGAAACCCTCTCTGGCCCTCCGAAACCGCCCCAGGCAGGTGGCCCCACTCCTACCTGGACCGTGGAACCTGGCTATGACGACGATTTTGGCGGCCCTTTCTGGGATGACTGGTGGTGATTTCACCAGAGCGTCAGCAGGTGGGGCAGCCAGCCAACGTTGCGCATGCCCTCCACCAGTTCAATGATTGCTGCAATCCATACAAACCAGATGTCGCTGAGGATGTGGCGGCGAAACAGGCGCGGGTTGCTGCTCCAGCTGGCGGGCTCGCAGTAGAGCCCTGGATTGGGCCAGAAGCGTGGCACCCGCTGCCGGTATTGACGGAAGGATTCGCCGAATAGTTCTTCTAGCCGTCTTTCCTCCCTAGCCATGATCCCCGGGTAATAAAGACTAAATATCACCAGAAATAGCAGCGGGTAGGTGAGGGTTTCGGTGCTCAGCCCCACTCCCACCAAACCGATGCTGCTGAACACATACAAGGGGGTGCGACTGATCGAGTAGGGCCCCTCAGTGACCAGCTCTCCGTCCTTGCGGCCGGAGATAAAAAATGAACACCAGATCCGCCCCGTTGCTCCAATGGCAGCCAGGCCAAGGCCGGTGCTGAACAGGAACGTGGCTACATTTTCATGCTGCAGCTCCCAGTGGCTCTGGGTGAGTGCTAACAAGATGAAAGCCAGTACTGCCACCAACTTCGATAGCACGGTGCGCTGGTCTTCCCACCAGGTTTTGCCGGCTGCTTTAGGCAATGGCGTCATGGGCTCGTCACAGTCAGCCTTGGTCTACTCCTTTATTTGCTGATCCCCGCATACGCTGCATACCTGCTGATTCCACCCTGGTTCCATGGGGTTTTTCGAGGTGTTCTGGGACGGTGAAGCCATCGGCGATGGCAGCGATCTTGAGGAAGCTCTCACCGCCTACCTCTCCGTGCAGCCTGAAGACATCAGCTGGGTTGAGGCCTGCGCCGCTGCCAGCGCTCCTCCCTGCATCCGTCGCTATGCCTCGTTTGAGGCCTACCTCGACAATGCCGATGAACAGGAGATGATCACCGTTACTGCCGCCATGATCGAAGCCGCCTTGTTGCCATTGTCATCAGGCCCGCAGTGATCAGGTCGGCAGTGATCAGGCCCGCACCACCGGGATGGCGTCTAGGCGGGTAGTGGCCGCTCCAGATAGTCGTGAGCGCCGCATTCGCCAAGGGGTCTGCAGTCCCGCGGCTGCCCATTGCACGGTGCCGCTGCCGTAGTGGCGGTTAAGCTGGTCGATGGTGGCCATTAGGGCTGTGCGACGGTGTTGTTGCTCCAAGGGCAGTGGCAGCAGCAAGTTGTGCTGGAGGGTCTCCTCTCCCTGCAGTTGCTGCATCAGTACGCCTGCTTTGTGCAGGGGCTTGTGGGGGCTGAACAGCACTGCCACCAGGGGTAGGGCTGCCTGCAGCAGTACGGCGGTGTCATTGCTGGCTAGCGGCAGGCTCACCGTGGCGCTGTTGCTGTAAAAACTGGTGCCGTTGAAGGGGTTGCTGCGCACGAACACCGTGATTGCACCAGCCCGTTGCTGTTGCCGCCGCAATTTCTCCGCTGCCCGGCTCAGGTAGGTAGCAACCGCCTCCCTCAGTTCGCTCTGGCTGGTGATCGGCTGGCTAAAGCTGCGACTCACGCAGGTTTCCCGCTTGGCGGCCGGCAGGGTCTCTAGCGGTAGGCAGGCCATACCCCGCAACTCCTGCTGCAGGCGCAGTCCCACCACGCCGCAGCGGCGGCGCAGTTCGCCACTGGGCATGTCGCGCAGAGCCTTGGCATCGGCGACACCGCGCAGGCGGCACCAGCGGGAGAGCTGGCGGCCCATGCCCCATACATCCTCGATGGCGACCGCTGCTAGGTGGGGATCGGGGTCATCCATGCTGCCGAGGTCGAAGACACCCGTGGCGCTGGCCGTCGTCTTGGCAAGTCGGTTGGCGAGCTTGGCCAGCACCTTGCTGGGGCCGATGCCTACCGCCACCGGCAGGCCGAGCTGGCAGAGCACGTGGTGACGCAGCTGCCGGCCCCAATCGTGCAGGCTGCGCTGGTCAGCGGGCCGGCTTAGCTGGCCGAAAGCTTCATCGATCGAATAGATCTCCAGCGCTTCCACCCAGGGTTCCAGGGTGGCCATCAGCCGCTGGCTCATATCGGCGTATAGGGCGTAGTTGGAGCTGCGCACCACCACGCCCTGGCGCTCCAGCTCGCGCCGCACCTGAAAGTAGGGCTGGCCCATGCGGATGCCGAGGGCTCGGGCCTCGGCGCTGCGCGACACGATGCAACCGTCGTTATTAGAGAGCACCACCAACGGCCGCCCCAGCACGGCGGGATCCAGCACCGCTTCGCAGGAGGCGTAGAAGTTGTTGCCGTCGATCAGCACGATTGCCTGGCGACGGCGGCTCCAGGGTTCGCAGGTCATGGCGCTTTACGGCACACCCCAGCCAGGTTCCAGCGTGCGGATCACGTGCAGGGCCACCGCCCAGATGCGAGCGCCATCAAAGCAATCCAGCTCTAGGGGCGGGTAGGCCGGGTGGGCTGCCTCCAGTCGTAGCCGGCCTTGGTGGGCTACTAGCCGTTTAAGGGTGAAGCAGCCGTCCAGGCAGGCCACCACGATCTGGCCGGGGCGGGGCTCCAGGCCTCGATCGACGATCAGCAGGTCGCCGTGGTCGATTCCGGCTGCCTGCATCGATTCACCACTCACCCGCAGCAACACCGTGCTGGCGCGGCAACGGATCAACTGGGCATCGAGACTGGCGCTTCCCGGCAATGGCGGAAAGACTGGATGGGCTGGGTGTGCCAGGCGCGCGCCGCGGGTCAACCCATGCTAGTTCAGGCGTACTGCCGCGCTGTTTTAGTCCGGCTCGCCGGACTCGGGCGTAGTGGTGGTGAAGCGTCGGTAGAGCCAGGCGCCAGCTGCGCCCCACAGCAAGGTCCACAACACGAAGGTGGTGAGGGTGCCGAGCTGGCCGGTCTCGAGGGAATAGACGCCGGCCTGGATTAGTCCCGCATCGATCAGGGAGCCGCCGATGCCCCAGCCGAGCACCCAGCTGAATAGAAAGCCGATCGCCTGAAGATTGCCGGTCATGGGGTGGAGGTTAGGCGCTGGTTGAAGCGACGAATGAACAGTGCCAGCGGCATCGGACCGCAACGGCGTTGCCAGCCCAGCCCTTCCGGATAGCGCCGCCAGCAGGACAGGCGGCCACCGCGGCGGTCCAGGCAGATCAGGTAGCGGTAGGTAGCAACAGGTGTTGGAGAAAGGTTTTCCGGTGCTGGCAGCGGCGCCAAGGGCAAGAAAACAGCATGCAGCTCCTGCCAGCTGCTGGGCGGCCTGCCGCTGCTGCGCAGGGGCGAGCCAAGCAAGCTGGCGAGCTGCTGGGGGAAGCCGGCGTCTGGCAGCAGCCAGTGGCCCTGGCGGGATTGGCAGGGTTCGAGCAGGGAGATCACGGCGGCACAGGCCATGGGCAGAAAAGGGCAGGACCCTTCTCCAGTGCCCGGCCTGTCCCACGGTCAGCCGCGGTGGGGTAGCTCCCGGATCAGACCCGGCCCTATCCCACGCTGGCCATATGGCGCATTAGGTCGAGGCACTTGCAGCTGTAGCCCCACTCGTTGTCGTACCAAGCCACAACCTTCACGAAGGTGTCGGTGAGGGCGATGCCGGCTCCGGCATCAAAAACCGAGGTGCAGCTCTCACCCAGAAAGTCGGTGCTCACAACCTCGTCTTCGGTGTAGCCAAGAATTCCGGCCATGGGGCCTTCGCTGGCGGCCTTCATGGCGGCCTTGATCTGGTCGTAGCTGGCGGGTTTGGCCAGGTTCACGGTGAGGTCCACCACCGATACATCGGGGGTGGGAACGCGGAAGGCCATGCCGGTGAGCTTGCCGTTGAGCTCGGGGATTACCCGGCCAACCGCCTTAGCGGCACCGGTGGAGCTGGGGATGATGTTTTGGGCTGCGCCGCGGCCACCACGCCAGTCATTCACCGAAGGGCCATCCACGGTTTTCTGAGTGGCGGTGGTGGCATGCACCGTGGTCATCAAGCCATTGACGATGCCGAAGTTGTCGTGGAGCACCTTGGCGACAGGTGCCAGGCAATTGGTGGTGCAGCTGGCATTGGAAACCACGTCCTGGCCCGCGTAGCTGCTGTGGTTCACGCCCATCACGAACATTGGTGTGGCGTCCTTGGAGGGAGCGCTCATCACCACACGCTTGGCGCCGGCATTGATATGGGCGCGGGCGGAGACGTCGGTGAGGAAAAAACCGGTGCTTTCGAGCACGTAGTCGGCGCCAACCTCGCCCCACTTGAGGTTGTTTGGATCTCGCTCGGCGCTGATACGGATCACCTGGCCATTCACCACCAGCTGTCCGTTTTCGACGGCCACCTCACCCTGGAAGCGGCCATGGGTGGAGTCGTAACGGAGCATGTAGGCCAGGTAGTCGACCTCGATCAGGTCGTTAATACCGACGATCTCCACGTCCGCCAGGGTCATGGCACGCCGGAAGGCAAGGCGGCCGATGCGGCCAAAACCGTTAATGCCGATGCGAATGGTCATGGTGGAGCTCCCTAAACCCTGTGGCGAAAGTATGGGGGCACCATACGGGGGATGGATCAGCTCAGGGCCTGGCTCAAGGCCGCCAGACCAAACACCAGAAACAGGCCGCCACTGAGGCGATATAGCAGGCGCTCATTCACCCATTGACCAATCCACTTGCCGGCGCCTACGGCCAGCCAGGTGACCAGGGCATGACCTAACAGGGTGCCGGCGAGGAGGCCGCCAAAGCTGAATACCTGGGCCGGCGCAGTGGCCATAAAAATAGTGGTGAACTGGGTTCGGTCGCCTAGCTCAGCGATAAACACCAGCACGAAGGCCTCCCAGATCACGGCCCAGGCCGTGATCTGGGAGGCCTTGCTGCTTTCCGCCGTATTGATCGCCTGCTCAGCCTCCTCCTTCTCCTCGGTAGCCGCATTGGCAGCCATGCCCTGGGCATCGATCAGCAGCTTGATGCCAAAGCTGAGGAAGAGCACGGCGGCCAGCCAGGGCACCAGGCTTTGGGGTAGCAGCTCCCGCAAGCCGTATCCAAGGGCAAGGGAGATCAGGGTGACCGCGGTTAGGGCGGCAAATGAGCCAATAAATACCCAGCGGGCGCGGTGGCGCACAGCCAGGATCAGCGCCATGAAAAAGGTTTTATCGCCCAGCTCGGCCAGGGTGATGGCGGTGAGGCTGGAGCCGAAGGCAGCCAGGCTGGGATCGCTGGAAAGGGGTGGAGCCATCACTTATCAATAGCCGAGGGGATGTCCTCCTCGTCCTCCAGCAGCAATTGCTGAAAGGCGGTGTATAGATCGCCAAATTCAGCTGCGGTGCGCCGATCGGCCCGCCCAGCGGTGTTGCGACCACGGAGCTTGGTGGGGCTGGCGGCAATGCTTGGCGCCGGCGCAGGGGTAGCGCTTTGGCGGCGGCTCTCCAGCTCGCGCAGCCGCTCCATCAAGTGGGGCGGCACCGTGCCATCGGGGCTGACCTGCATCAGCTCCCTGAACAGGGCCTCCGGGTTTTGCTCCAGCTCCACCTTGTGGCGTCTATCGCTGGCCTTGGTTTGGCTTTGCTGAGGCTGCTCAGGCTTGGGTAGGGGTTGGGGCAGGCTGCGGCCTAGGGCTTGAAGGCGTTCGCGGCTACGGGCGTCGAAGCTCATCGATTCAGCTCAGCTGCAGCCCAGGCTGGCGCGGGTATCGCGGCCGGTCACCGGGTTGGTGCCACTGGCAAGCCCACAAAGGGTTTTGAGCGCATCACCCCGCAAAGGCACATTGGTGAAATCTGCCCCCTCAATCACCACATTTGTGAATTTGGTGTTGAAGGCAAAGGCGTCTTCCAGCACTGCATTGGTGAGGTTGGTGCCATCGAAGATCGCCGAATCGAGCGTTGCCTCCTTCAGGTTGGTGTTGCTTAAGTCAGCGTCCTGGAGCTTGGCGCCAAACAGGCTGGCCCCCTGCAGATCGGAGCCGGCAAAGGTGGCATCTCGCAGGTTTGTGAGGTTGAAGGTGGCACCCCGCAGATCCTGGTCATGAAAATCAGCGCCAATTAGCACCTGTTTGGCCACATCCATGGCCGCCTGGGCGGGCATGGGGGACACCAAGGCCAAGCCGATGGCACTGACCAGGGCGAACAACAGCGCCAGCACCCCGCCGGCCAGGCTGCCCGGAGAACGACCGGAACGGGATCGACCGGAAGATAAAAGAGGCAACATGACGGCTGGGTTGGTATCTCAAGCCTAGGCAGGGCACCTAGCAGCGCACTGCGTGGGAACCCTGGGAGCTGCTGCTACAGGCCTATGGCTCGCACCACTGCACGACGCCAGGGCGACTGGGCCGAGCAGCGGGTGCTGCGCCTACTGCTCGGCAGGGGTTGGCGGTTGCTTTCACGCCAGTGGGCATGTCGCTGGGGAGAGCTGGATCTGGTGCTGGAGAAAGGGGGCCGCCTGTTGCTGGTGGAAGTGAAAGGTCGCAGCAGTTGCGGGCCCGATAATTGGGGTGCCGGCGCCCTGCGCCGCGGCAAGCGTCAGCGGTTGGAGCGAGCCTGGCACTGCTGGCTGGAGGACCATCCGGTTTGGGCGGAGAGCTCGGTGGAGCTGGTCTTTGCCTTGGTGCCCCTGGCACCGGCGCCCGGACCAGTCCGCTGGATCCGCGCCGATTACTGATCGGTAGTAGCCGCCGGCGCTGGCTGGCTGAACTCGACAGTGCATAGGTAGCGATAGTTGCCCATCCCTACCTCCGTCTCCTGGCAGCGCTCAGCGGTAACAACCGCACCAGCTGGAAGCTGCTGCCTAGCCCGTTCAATGGCGTTGCTTTTATCCCAGATCGAGGATGCGGTGACGCTGCCTGCCTGAGCGGGGAGGGTCAGGAACGGCAGTGCGGCAACTATGGCCGCAGCGCAAATTAATGCCTGCGGATGAATGCCTGGATCTGGGGCAACAGCCATTGTGGATACCTGACGAATTCAAGATGACATTTACTGCCCACCGCGCCCGCAAGCGCTTCGGCCAGCACTGGTTGATTGATCAGGGGGTGCTCTCACGCATCGTGGCGGCCGCAGAGCTTGAAGCCAGCGATCGGGTGTTGGAGGTGGGGCCGGGCCGGGGAGCTCTCAGCGAGCGCCTGCTTGCTACACCGGCGGCAGCAGTGGCTGCAGTGGAGCTTGACCGCGATCTGGTGCTGGGCCTGCAAGAGCGCTTTGGCGACCAGCCGCGCTTCCAGCTCACCTCGGGGGATGTGCTGACAGTGGAGCTACCAGCCGCCAACAAGGTTGTGGCAAATATTCCCTACAACATCACTGGCCCCTTACTAGAGCGGCTGGTGGGACGGCTCGATCGACCGGTGGCCCACCCCTACGACCGTCTAGTGCTGCTGGTGCAGCGGGAGGTAGGGGAAAGGATCCGCAGTGAGCCTGGCGCCAGCGCCTTTTCAGCTCTGAGCGTGCGTATGCAGCTGCTGGCCAACTGCCGATCCGTTTGTGCCGTGCCGCCGCGCTGTTTTCAGCCGCCGCCCCAAGTGCACTCGGAGGTGATCCTGCTGGAGCCGCTTCCAGTGGAGCAGCAATTGGCACCCCAACTGGCCCGCACGGTGGAGATGCTTTTGAAGCGCTGTTTCGCCGCTCGCCGCAAAATGGTGCGTAATACCCTGGCAGGTCTGCTGCCAGAAGCTGAACTTGCTGGGTTGGCAGAAGCAGCGGGCATCGGCCTGCAGCAGCGGCCCCAGGAGATCGCGCCAGCAGCCTGGGTGGCGTTGGCGGGCAGCTTGAATCAGGTCATTGCTGCGCCCGCTGCCGCCCCTACCCATGGCTGATCTATGCGTGCGTGCCCCCGCCAAGATCAATTTGCACTTGGAGGTGCTGGGCCTGCGCCCCGATGGCTTCCACGAGCTGGCGATGGTGATGCAGTCGATCGATCTGGCCGACAGCCTGCGGTTGCGGCCCACGGCGGATGGCCAAATCAGCCTCCAGTGCGATCGGGCCGAGCTGCCCACTGACAGCAGCAATTTGGTCGTCAAGGCAGGTGAGATGTTGCGTGCCCGCTCAGGTTTTGCCGAGCTTGGGGCCCAGATCGTGCTCGAGAAACGCATCCCGATCGGCGCTGGCCTTGCGGGCGGCTCCAGTAATGGAGCGGCGGCGCTGATTGGTCTCAACGAGCTGTGGGGACTGGGCTTTAAGAGTCAGGCGCTGCACAGCATGGCGGCTGAGCTTGGTTCAGACATGCCGTTCTGCCTTGATGGCGGCACCCAGCTCTGCTTTGGCCGCGGTGAGCTGTTGGAAGCCTTGGCCTTCAATTCAACCGAGCCTCCGGCGCTACTGCTGCTCAAGCACCCGGGGGTGAGTGTCAGCACGCCCTGGGCCTACGGACGCTGCAAGGAGCTACGCGGCGATTTCTATCTCGAGGCTGAAGCCGACTTTGAGCAGCGCCGTCAGGCCCTACGCCAGGCGCCCTTACTAGGGGCCATGGCGGGGAATGGGAGCTGGCCACCACTGCGCAACGACCTGCAGGCTGTGGTGGAACCAGAGGTGGAAACCGTGCGCCAGGGCCTGGCATTGCTGCGCCAGACCGAGCAACACTTGGCAGTTGCCATGAGTGGTTCTGGCCCAAGTCTTTTCGCCCTGTTCTCCAACCTGGACCAAGCTCGCACAGCCCATGCAGACCTAGCCGAACGATTTGAGCTGTACGGCTTTGAGTCTTGGTGTTGTGGCTTCAGCGATCGAGGTGTCAGCCTGCTTCCGTGACAAAACCCGAATCCCCCATCAAGCCCAGTGATCAAGTGCCCCGTAAAGGGCCGCTGAGTTTCCTCTCTGGCTCGCTCACGGCTGGTTTGCTGGCCTGGCTTGCCTTGGGTCTGAGCCAGAAATTGGTGGCGTACTACGCACTGCATCCACCCAGCTACGGCTCGGCAATTGCCCAGAGCATCGCCACGGCCCTCAAAACGCTGATTGTTGGCATGTCGTTTCTTGCCACCTTCAGCTTTGCCTTCATTGGCATTGGTCTGGCGTTGGTGTTCGTGCGCAGCTTGGTGTCCGGTTCCGGATCGGCCCCTGCCGAGGCGGCCGAAAAGCCCTAACTTCTCTCCATGACTCCGCACGATCTGGGTTTGCTGGTAACGCTGCTGCTCCCCGGCATGCTGCTTTCGGTGTTGCTGCTCTCAACCTTCGCCGCCGGCGGCTGAGATAGGTTGGCAGCTAAATGGTGCAAGCCTAGACGTGGCAGAGACGCTGCTGTTCAATGCCCTTCGGGAAGCCATCGACGAGGAGATGGCTAGAGACCCTTACGTCTGCGTGATGGGTGAGGACGTCGGCCAATACGGCGGCTCTTACAAGGTCACCAAGGATCTCTACGAGAAATATGGTGAGCTGCGGGTGCTGGACACCCCGATCGCCGAAAACTCCTTTGCTGGTATGGCGGTTGGTGCGGCGATGACGGGGCTGCGCCCAATCGTCGAAGGCATGAATATGGGCTTCCTGCTGCTTGCCTTCAACCAAATCTCCAACAACATGGGGATGCTGCGTTACACCAGCGGCGGTAATTACACCATTCCCACTGTCGTGCGGGGGCCTGGCGGGGTTGGTCGCCAGCTGGGCGCTGAGCACAGCCAGCGACTTGAGGCCTATTTCCATGCTGTACCCGGCATTAAAATTGTGGCGGTGAGCACTCCCACCAATGCCAAAGGCCTGATGAAGGCAGCGATCCGCGACAACAACCCCGTGCTCTTTTTCGAGCACGTGCTGCTGTACAACCTTTCGGAAGATATTCCAGAAGGTGATTACATCTGTGCCCTTGACCAGGCCGAGGTTGTGAAGGCTGGATCGGATGTCACGATTCTCACCTACTCACGCATGCGTCATCACTGTCTCAAGGCTGTCGAGCAGTTGGAGCAGGCTGGGGTGAGCGTGGAGCTGATCGATCTAATCAGCCTTAAGCCCTTTGATATGGAGACCATATCCGCCTCGATTCGCAAAACTCACAAGGTAATTGTGGTGGAGGAATGTATGAAGACAGGCGGCATCGGGGCTGAATTGCTCGCCTTAATTACGGAAAATTGTTTTGACGAGCTTGATGCCCGGCCGATTCGGTTGTCTTCTCAGGACATCCCCACTCCCTACAACGGTGCCCTGGAAAACCTGACGATCATTCAGCCCCATCAAATTGTTGATGCGGCCCAGCAGCTCGTCGCAGGAAAGATTTAGATATGGCTCGTCAACAGGGGTGGTTTGCCCTGATTCTTGCCTTGGCAATTGCGGCCGGGGCCTTGCTCTTCAACTTTCCTTTGCAGCTGGGTCTGGATCTGCGCGGCGGCAGCCAGCTCACCCTTGAGGTGCTTCCGGCCGGTGCTGTCAATACAGTTAAGAAAGAACAACTAGAGGCGGTCAAGGAGGTGCTGGAGCGGCGCATCAATGGCCTGGGCGTTGCCGAGTCCACTCTCCAGACCGTTGGTGAAGACCAACTGGTACTTCAGCTCCCAGGAGAACAGGACCCAAGCCGGGCCGCAAAAGTACTAGGAACCACGGCCCTGTTGGAGTTCCGGGCCCAGAAGCCAGGTACTGAGCAGGAGATGCAGGGTTTGTTGCAGCTGAAGCGTCAGGTGCAGTCCGTGCTCAACCAGAAACGTGCTCGAGCAGCGGCGGCCTCAGATCGTCAGAGCCCACCTCCCGAGATTCAACTCAAGGCTGAGGATCTTGCCCAGGCTATGCAGAAGCTAGGCCTCAGCGTGCCCGCCGGCACCAGTGAAAGTGACCAGCTCGATTTGTTGTTGAGCACCGTAAACAGCAAGATCGTCGCCCTCTACGAACCTGCCACACTCACCGGCAAGGATCTCACCACAGCCGGGCGTCAACAGCAACAAACGGGCTCAGGATGGGACGTGACCCTTTCGTTCAACCGGGAGGGAGGTGACAAGTTCGCTGCCCTGACCAAGTCGATCGCCGGCACGAGACGTTTGCTTGGAATTGTCCTGGATGGCCGTTCCATCAGCGAGGCCAGTGTTGGCCCTGAGTTCAAGGTTGCCGGCATCTCTGGCGGATCAGCCAGCATCACCGGCAATTTCAGCGCCGAAGAGTCCCGTGACCTGGAGGTGCAACTGCGGGGTGGCTCCTTGCCCCTTCCGATCAAAGTGGTGGAGGTCCGCACGGTCGGTCCCTCGCTGGGGGCCGAGAACATCCGCACCAGCTTGGTGGCGTCTCTATCCGGTTTGGCCCTGGTAGCGGTGTTCATGGCCGTGACCTACCGGCTGCCGGGCATCGTGGCGGTGGTGGCACTGAGCCTCTACGCACTGTTCAACCTGGCTGTCTATAGCCTGATTCCAGTCACTCTCAGCCTGCCGGGGATTGCTGGGTTCATCCTTTCGATCGGCATGGCTGTTGATGCCAACGTGCTGATCTTCGAGCGCATCAAGGAGGAGCTGCGAGCAGGAAATACCCTAATTCGCTCTATCGATACTGGGTTTTCCCTGGCCTTGTCCTCGATCGTGGATGGCCACGTCACCGGTTTGATCAGCTGTGCAGCGCTGTTCGCGCTTGGCACCGGCCTTGTTAAGGGGTTTGCCGTGACCCTCGCCATCGGTCTGCTGCTAAGCCTCTTCACCTCACTTACTTGCACCCGCAGCTTGATTCGGGTCTTGATGAGCTATCCGGCCCTGCGTCGCACCATCTATTTCCTGCCCCATGCCCAGTTGCCCCTGGGTGCCAAATCCTGATGTCCAGTTCCGTGTCTACAACCACAGCACCAACCCCGCGTTTTCGCATCAGCCGCTATCGCCAGCTGGCCTGGTGGGTCTCGGGCCTGGCCTGTCTATTTAGTCTGCTGGGATTGCTGCTCTGCTTGCTCAACCCGGCAATTGCCTCCCCCTTGAAGCCGGGTCTTGATTTCACTGGCGGCACCCAGATTCAGATCGAACGGCGCTGTCCCGCTCCTGCCTGCTCCGCCATCACCGCTGCACAGGTTCAGTTGCAACTAGCCGGTGTCACCTTGCCACCCCAGGCAGGAGATGCCCCTCCCCGCTTGACTGGGACTGCTGTTCAGGTGCTCGACCAGGGACGCTCCCTGGTGATTCGGCTGCCAGCCCTGAGTCCAACCCAGAGCAACGCCGTGATTGCAGCTATTTCAGTCGCCGTTGGTCCCCTAGACCCCGCAGGCACATCGGTAAACACCATCGGTCCAACGCTCGGGGCTCAGCTTCTGCAGGGCAGCCTGATTTCTCTGCTGGTGAGCTTTGCGGCTATCTCCCTCTACATCGCCGTCCGCTACGACTTGCTATTCGCCTTCCTTGCATTGCTTTGCCTGGCCCATGACGTGTTGATCACTTGCGGGGTGTTTGCCTGGTTGGGACTAGTGGCTGGCATTGAGGTCGATTCTCTGTTTGCTGTTTCCTTGATCACTGTGGCTGGTTATTCGGTCACCGACACCGTGGTGGTATTCGACAGGATTCGCGAGCAGAAGACCAGCCTGGCCCACTTACCGCTTCAGCAGCAGGTGGATGTGGCGGTGGATGCAACCTTGACCCGCTCCCTCTACACCTCTTTGACCACCCTATTGCCCCTGCTGGGTCTGATTTTCTTCGGGGGCAGCAGCTTGTTCTGGTTCTCGGTGGCGTTGGCCATCGGTATTGCCGTGGGCAGCTGGTCCAGCATTGGTGTGGCCCCCACTTTGTTACCGGTATTGTCCCGTCGCTAATCAGACCCCTGCTCATCTTGAAAGGCTGGGCCGCCGCAGCCTGAGAGCCTCCATTGTGCCCATCTTGCTCGCTCTGCTTGCTCTTCTAGATCTGCGAGTCGAGCTGCAGCTACTAGCAGACCACTTCACCTTGTCTTCCTTGGCGGCAGCGGTTCGCAATCATCTCCTGGCTACCGCAGTGCTGTTGTTATTGCCATCGCTATTGGATCACTACCGCCAAAGGCCATAGTAAAAATTTAATTGACGATTTAAATTAATCACTAAGAGTATTTAATTCCAGTGATCCATTACTTCCTTTACCAATACTTCTTCAAAGAGAACTTGCAGTACAACCACTAAGGGCAAGGCAAGTAGCACTCCTGGCAGCCCAAGCAGAGCTCCCAGGCATAGCTGGGCAGTGAGTGCGACGGTGGGCAGCAAATTGACCGTTCGCCTTAGCAGCACAGGCGTAAGCAAAAAGGCTTCAGCGTTCTGCAAAATCAGCCGCAGCACTAGCACCTGCAGCATTTTCGCTGGTGATACCAGCAACCCCACCGCCAGGGGCAGCAAGGTGGCAGCGGTGGGGCCAATCGTGGGCACGAAGGTAAGCAGGCCGCAAACCAGGGAGCTCAATAGGGCAAGCGGGACGCCCAACAGGGCTAGCCCGGCCCAGGTGAGCAGAAACACGCTTACGGCAGAAAGGGTCATGCCAGCTAGCCAGCCACCAAGAGCCTGGCGGGATTCACCCAGCAGATGTTTCATCTGGGGGCGCCAGAAGCTGGGAGTAAGGGAAACAATCACCTTTTGATGACTGCGAGGATCCAGGGCCAGCAGAATCGCCAGTAAGGCCATCAACAGCATCTGGATAGTGGTGTTTGCGGCGCCGCCGGCCAGGCCAAGCAGCTGGCCGCCTAGGGGCTGGAGCCGCTCCCATGTACCAAGCGCCATCAACTGCTGATCCAGATCAGGCAGCCAATCCACCTGGCGGGCCAGGCTGCTCAGCCGCAAAGCCAAGACAGGCAAAAGGGTGGTCAATTGTTTGATCTGCTCCAGCAGCTCAGGCAGCAACAGCTGGCCCAGCACGCCGCCGAGCAACACTAGTGAAACCACCACCACAATTAAGGCGGCTGGGCGGTTCAGAGGCAGGAGGCGTCGAAGCAGGGTGATCGGTACTTCAAGGGCGACAGCCAGCACCACGGCGCCGAACAGCACAAGCAGCACCCAGCGCAATTCCCAGGTGAGCAGCCCGATAACAACCAGGGCTAGTGCTCCAAGCACTGTGCGGCCGTTCATTGCGTCAGCCTGTCAGGCGCAGACGTTTCCATGGGTCCAGGATGTCGTGAATCAGCAGTTCGCGCACCATCACCTGCAGGCAAACGGCTAACGGCAAGGCCAGCAGCAGCCCCAGCGGTCCGAACACAACCGTGAACAGAAGCTGGGCCGTGAGGGTGAAGCCAGGCAGCAGCTTGAGCTGGTGATGCATCACCGAAGGTGTAATTAGATAGCTCTCCAGGTTTTGAACAGCGACATAAAGCGCTAGCACCGCTGCTGCTTTCCAGGGAGCATCTAGTAGGGCCACGGACATCGGAAAGACCGTGCTTAGGGTTGGTCCAATGTTGGGAATGATGTTCAGCAGGCCTGCAAGCAGGGCGTTTGCTGCCACCAACTTCACCCCGAGGAAACTCAAGCCGATAGCCGCCAAGATGCCGACGCAAAGTGAACTGATTAAGACCCCCACCATCCAGGCACTTAGGGCATCTCCGCATTGCACCAAAACCTGTCGGAAGCGGCGTCGGTAAAACGAAGGCACTAGCAGCACACCCACCTCTAAGTATGCAGTTGGCTGCACAGCCACCATCAAAGCAACGGCAACCACAAACAGGATCTGCAGCAGGCCGGTGCCAACTCCACCTGCAAGCCCAAGCAGACGCAGGGCGCCGCCGCCCAAGCTGCTGCTCAGGCGGGGAGAGAGGCCTGGGGCACCACCAGCGTCGCTACTAACCAGCCCATCTCGCAGCCAGGACAGGCCACCATCCCCGCTGCCATAAATCATTTGAGAAACCTGCGCTAGACCATTTCTCAAGAGATCCAGCAGGGTTTCGGCTGCTGCCGGCAACTTGGCGAGCAACTGGCTGAATTGGTCAACGAAAGGGGGGATCACCACGGTGGCAGCCACGGCCAACACCAGAAGTACCGTGCCCAGGCTGAGCAGGAGAGCCAGCGGCCTGGAGCACCCGAGCCGGGACCGGATCGATCCCACCAGGGTGCAAAGGGCCATAGCCAACACCACGGCGGCAAACAGGTAAATCAGGCTCTGACGCAAGCTCCAAAGCAGCACCAGAGATGCCACCAATGCCAACAGGCCTAACCACTGGCCGAATTTCAAGGGCTCAGGCCTCGTCCTGCTCGGGCTGATCATCATCTTTATTACCCGAGAAGCCCAGGTCGTGGCTGTCGGCGTAGCGCTGGGCGAAGCGCATGAAGCGATCGAAATCCTCCGTGCTCTTCCAGGTGAAGGTGCACTCCAAGGCGCTGGCCTTGCCGTTGACGAAGCGGGCCTTCACTTCACGGGTCACCAGCTCGCCTTCCTCATCCACCAGAAACATGCCGGTAATGTCACCCATGCTTTCGGGAGCAAGGGCATCGGGCTCGTCGAAGACGAAAAGGGCCTGGCCGGTACGGCCGTCCCGCGAGCGGGTGAGGCGGATGTCGGGCACGACCGGCTCATCCACCCCACGGAAGAACTGAATGGCGGCGCCCATGGCAAGCGGGGACAAAAATCAATCCTAGGAGCCCGCCTTAACTGACTCCCCACAAACCTGCTCCCACCAGGGAGCTTGTTGCAGCAATTCAGCTGCAGCTGCATCGGGGTCTAGTCCGCCCAAATCGAAGCTGGCCAACAGGGGTTTAGCTCGCCTGCTGAGCTCGTTGTCGTAGCAGCGGTCGTAGTAGTCGAGCATCTGCAGGCAGGCAGTCGCCCAGTCTTGAGAGGCGATCGCCTCCAGAGCTGTTGCCGTGCGCTGGGGGCCAAGCCGCCGGGCGATGCGTTCGGTGGCGAGGCGCAAGGACTCCTCCCCTTGATTGCCATATACCGCAACCAGTTGCTCAACCCGCTCCGCCATAGGACGTTGGATCTCAACAGCCGGCGCCTCACCCATTTGGCGCCACAAGCCCGCGGGAATACGGCAGCGACCGACTTGGGCGCTTTCGGCCTCAAGCCAGATCGGTGCCTGGCCGGCGCTGGCCGTAAGGCTTGCAGCCAGAAGGTTCTCGTAGTGCTCCGTGCTCGGTTGTGGGGGTTGGCCCAAGCCGCCGAAACTGCTGCCTCGGTGATTGGCCAATCCCTCTAGATCAACGACCGCCTGCCCTGTTTGCCGAAGGGCATGCAACAGGTCGGTTTTGCCCGTGCCGGTGCGACCACCGAGCACAAGTAGGGGCCAGGCGGACTCAAAACAGTCCAACACCCAGCGGCGGTAGGCCTTGTAGCCGCCTTCCAACAGCAAAACGGGTAGCTCGAGGGTGCTGGCCAGCCAAGCCATGCTGCCTGAGCGCATCCCACCTCGCCAGCAGTGCAGGCGCAGGGGCTTGTCTGCTTCTGCAAGCTCCAATAGGGCCTGGGCAAGGGATGGCAACTTCAGGCCAACCAGTTCCAGGCCCAGTTGCACAGCAAGCTGCCGTCCCTGTTGCTTGTAGACAGTGCCAACTTGAGCTCGCTCGTCGTTGCTAAACAGAGGCAGGTTGGCCGCTCCGGGCAGATGTCCCTGTTCAAACTCCCCAGGGCTACGCACGTCCACGATCGGCCCCTTAGCCGCCAGGAATGTGCTCACATCTTGGGGAGGGCAGGGGCCCGGCATCACTGTTGAAGATCTCAGCTGACATAGTGGGCCACGCTGGCACTGCTTCAGGCTCGGCTTCCATTTCCATGCTTTCCGGACCTCCGGTCACCGCCACTACCGGCACCAGCCCTGGGGCCCTGCTTGAGCGCTTTCAAGCCGGCAATCCCCGTCAAAGGCGTGCCCTGCAGGCCACTCTGCAGCAGCAGAGCCAAGCTTTGCGCCCCCTAATCCCAGACCATCTGGCCGGTGTTGACGCCACCGGAGATGACTGGGCAGCTGGTTTCTTAATTCAGCTCCTGCTCGATGAACAGGATCAGCTGCGCGAAGAGTTTCTGGCCCGCTACCCAGACGGCTGGCTTGCCACCGTGTCGGCCCGTGGCCTGGACTACGCGCCCCTGCAAAGGGCTCTGATGGCTCAGCAGTTTGAGGAAGCCGATCGAATCACCAGCAGCTTGCTGCGGGAGCTCGCCGGCCCAGAAGCCATCCGCCGCGGGTATGTGTACTACAGCGAGGTGCCGCCGATAGCCTCCGCCGACCTAGACAGCCTCGATCGGCTCTGGGTCTGTTATTCACGTGGCCTTTTTGGCTTCTCGGTGCAGGGCAAGTTGC
The DNA here is from genome assembly GCF_024345355.1 of Cyanobium sp. WKJ7-Wakatipu. Lineage (NCBI taxonomy): Bacteria > Bacillati > Cyanobacteriota > Cyanophyceae > Synechococcales > Prochlorococcaceae > Cyanobium > Cyanobium sp. WKJ7-Wakatipu. The sequence goes on along the minus strand of NZ_JAGQAY010000001.1, from coordinate 121,427 downwards.
TACGCAGTTGTAATGGCCGCTGGGAGCTGCTCTGGCCCAAGTTGGCCTGGAAGGATGCAGGCCGCTGGACGCGCTATCCCGGCTCCTTTCAGTGGTCCATTGAGGCCCCTGAGGGCCACATGCCCCTTGTAAATCAACTGCGCGGTGTGCGGCTGATGGATGCCCTGCTCAACCACCCAGCTGTGCAACAGCGGATCAGGCCCTGATCAAGGGTGCAGGCAGCGGCGTATGTTCAAAAGGGCACCTGCGTACCTCAGCCCGATGGCCCTGCGCTGGTCGGACTTCATCACGCCTTCAACGCTGCAGCTAGCACCGCTGTTGGAACTTTTGATTGAGCCCATTCGCTGCCTGCAGCTTCAGGGGCAGGTGCAGCTTGGCCTGCAAGAAGCACTGGTCAATGCGGTCCGCCATGGCAACGGGTGCGATCCAGCCAAATGCTTGAGAGTGCGCCGCATTGAAACCCCCAACTGGCTGGTGTGGCAGGTGCAGGACGAGGGAGCCGGGGTGCCCGCAGCGGCTCGCAGCACCAGCCTGCCTGAGCAGCTAGATGCTGCAGGTGGTCGCGGGTTGTTTTTGATTCATCACTGCTTCGACGACGTGCGCTGGAGTAACCGTGGCAACCGGTTGCAACTGGCAGTCAGTCGGCAGCGAGCTTCGTTGCTGGTGCCGGTCGGTGGCTGGGGCAACCAGGATCGCTCAACTCAGACTTGAGCCAGCCGAGCCCATGCTCAACCAACTCGATGGCCTGGCGGCGGGCGTCTGAGGATTGAGGTGCCCCGGGATCATCACCCCTAAGCAGCAGCACCAGGGCTGCAGCAAGCTGCTCAGCGCCGCGCCGGGGGCGTTGGGACTTGAAGGCGTGCCATTCCCGGTCGCCTATGGCCAGATGTCGCTGCAAAGCGACAGCCACCTCTAAGGAGCCTTCTGGCCAGCTTCGTTTTTGCTTGGACAACGGGGTTTGCACTGGACGGCTACAGGCTCAAGGTTCCATCCTGAAGCCTGTAACGCCTCGTTGGGAGCTGCCCATGCCGACGCGACCATTGGGCCACCACTCGGTGCGCCAACCAATTCGCATACTGCACCTGCTGGATGGGCTGCTCACCCAGGCATCCTTGACAGCTAAAAGCTCCGGGGTCAATCAGCGGCGGCAACGCCAGCGCCTTGAGCTAACCCAGAGATTGCTTGATCCCCTGCCCGAGCAGCTAGCCCCCGCCTATCGCCAGGAGGTGTTGTTTTGGCGTGGGCTGCGCTGGGCCACCGCCGGTCTGCTCCTGGCCTGGATTCTGAAGCGCTAGCGAGGTTTGCGGGCCGTCCAGACCCGAGTCATGAAATGGCTTTGGGCCGCTATGCCCTCAAAGCCAGGCTGGGCAAGACGAGCTCCAATGTCATCGGAGATGTAATCGCGGTAATAGGGCTCATGGAAAACCCGCCGGAAGTTCTCCATTACGGCACTGAATTGGGGTGAATCAGCCAGTTGTACGGAGTCGGCAATGACCACAACCCCTCCAGGCTCCAAAACCCGGTAGGCCTGATTAATCACGTTCTGACGTGCCTCCCCTGGCAACTCGTGGAACAGAAAAACGCAGGTGACGGCTTGAAAGCTTGCGTCGGCAAAGGGCAGTGCCTCAGCGTTGCCTTGGGTTAGCTGGGGAAGTTCACCGGGCAGCTGACTAAGCCATTTATTGGCCTGGCGCAGGTAGGCACTGGAAAGATCCAATCCCACCAGCTGGGCTTTGGGTAAAGCCGCCCTGATCTGACGCAGGGTGCGACCGGTGCCGGTGGCAAGGTCGAGCACGCGCACCTGGCCGGCTGGACGATCCGCGAAGGCTTTGATACCCCGCAGCAAGGGAGCAAGCATCCGCCGCCGCATTGGGTCGGCAGTGCCATTAAACAGAATTTCCACCTGCAGGTCGTAGAGCGCCGCGGAGTGGTCGCTTAGGTAGCCGTCAGTCTGGTGATGAAAATTTTGAAGGTAATAGTCGGGGTAATTATCTAGATCAACACTGCTAGGTAAATCGCGCACATTGCGCTCCCGGCGGCGGGACCAGGTGCTGGGCATATCTAGCCACACCATTGGATACCGACTCGCCCACTCAAGCCAGGGGGCATCGAACAGCAGGGATGGGGGGTAAAGGCCCTGTTCTGCTTCCTGCCAGTCGCGCTCGTGTAATGAATCCATGGCCTGCCTGAGGCTGGCCAGCAACTCAGGCGGCATTGGCACGGTTTTGGGGGTGCCATCTGGAGCAAGCAACCCCATAAGCCTGGTGCTCACCTCCTTATGGGTGACCCCAAGCAGCGCCCTGCCCTGCTGCATGGTTTGGTAGGCCAACTTGGTGAGCTGATCAGGCATGGCTAGGCAATGGCTTGGGTCTATTTCAGCGAATTTCAACTGACACCGCGATTGCTGAAGAGCTGTGAAGCTCTGGCTGTTTAGTAGCAACCGCTACCAAAACAGCTTCAGACTGGATCCGGAGAGAGGGGAGCACGCCATGACCATTGCCAGCCTGCAGAGCCAGCATGCCGATCCTGAATTTCAAACCTGGAGCCTGTTGCACGCCCGCGACAACCGCCTCCATGGAGCCGAACTGGCCCAGATAACCAAGCATCACGATCCCAACCCCGCCAGGGACGCCCTGCATCAGCTCCAGGCCTGGGCTAGGCGCCAGGCCCGCGAAAAGCAAATGCAGGCAAGCGCTATCGCCCACCTGCGCTATTGCCCACCGGCGTCTTAGCCAGCAGGCGTAGTTGCTTGGTGCCTAATCACGCGTCGTAATACATCACGAACTCGTGGGGGTGGGGCCGCTGGCGTAGCTGCTGCACTTCCTCGTATTTAAGGGTTATCCAGTTGTTGATGAAGTCTTCGGTGAAGACGCCACCAGCTAGCAGGTAATCCTTGTCTGCATCGAGGGCCTCAAGGGCACCATTCAGTGAGGCCGGCACAGTGGAGATGCGGGCCAATTCCTCAGGCGAGAGCTCGAACAGATCAACATCGGTGCCATCGCCCGGGTCGATTTGGTTCTTGATGCCATCGATGCCTGCCATCAACATTGCCGCGAAGCCGAGGTAGGGGTTGGACAGGGCATCGCCGGAACGGAATTCCAGGCGCTTGGCCTTGGGGCTCGGCCCCGTGAGCGGAATGCGAACCGCGGCGGAACGATTTCCCTGGGAATAAACCAGGTTCACCGGAGCCTCGAAGCCTGGCACCAATCGCTTGTAGCTGTTGGTGGTGGGATTGGTGAAGGCAAGGAAACTGGGGGCGTGCTTCAGCAGCCCTCCGATGTACCAACGGGCAGTCTGGGAAAGGTTGGCGTAGGTGCCTTCGCCGAAAAACAGGGGATTGCCACCTCTCCAGAGGCTTTGGTGCACGTGCATGCCACTGCCGTTATCGGCGAACACGGGTTTAGGCATGAAGGTGGCCGTCTTGCCGTACTTACGGGCAACGTTGCGCACTACGTATTTGTAGATCATCACGTTGTCGGCTGCGCTGATCAGCTCGGCAAACTTGATACCCAGCTCATGCTGGGCTGTTGCCACCTCGTGGTGCTGCTTCTCGATCGGCACGCCCAGGCTGCCCATGGTGAGCAACATCTCCGTGCGCATGTCTTGAAGGGTGTCGTTGGGAGCGACCGGGAAGTAGCCCTCCTTCAACTGAATCTTGTAGGCAAGGTTGCCACCCTCCTCGAGGCGCGCGCTATTCCAAGGAGCTTCAACTGAATCGACGCTGTAGAAGCTGCTGCCGCTGCCTGAGCTGTAGCGGACGTCGTCGAAGACAAAGAATTCAGGTTCAGGCCCGAAGTAGGCGGTATCGGCGATGCCGGTGGAACCGAGATAGTTGAGGGCTTTCTGGGCCAAGGCCCGGGGGCAACGGCCATAGGGCTTGCCACTGCGGGGCTCCTGGATCGAGCAGATCAGGCTCAGGGTTTTGTGGATGTAAAAGGGATCGATCCAGGCGGTGTTGGGGTCCGGCACCATCGCCATGTCCGATTCGTTGATCGCCTTCCAGCCCCGAATCGAGGAGCCGTCAAAGGCAACGCCATCGCTGAAGGAGGCCTCGTCGATCAGGTCGCGGCAGACCGTCAGGTGCTGCCACTTGCCATGCAAGTCGACAAACTTGAGGTCGATCAGCTCGATTCCGTCCTCATGGATCTGACGGAGTACGTCCTGGGCTGTTTGGGCCATTACGAACAAGAAGAATGGGTGCCGTCCGGATGCGGCGTCGCCGGACCGTACGGATCGGCCAGAAGCTAATTGGTATCGCCGGTAACCAAACTGAAGGCGAGGATTGCGTAACCGTTTCTGTCAACTTCCCCAGAACCCACCCCTGGCCTGGGATTTGGCGGAATGTGAGTGCTAGTTTTCGATGCAGGTGCGTCGATTTGATTCCGCCATGCGCGATGCCATCACTGGTCTAATTGGCCGTTATGACCAGCTCGGCCGCTATTTAGACCGCGATGCGATCGACCGCATCAGCACTTATTACTCCGAATCCAGCGTGCGCCTGGCTGCGGTGGAGCTGATCAACCGAGAGACTGCCACCATCGTGCGCGAGGCGGCCCAGCGTCTCTGGCTTGCTGATCCCGAGCTGATCCTGCCCGGTGGCAACGCTTACACCACAAGGCGCCTTTCGGCTTGCCTGCGGGACATGGATTACTTCCTGCGTTACGTCAGCTATGCCCTGATCGCCGACGACGCATCGATCCTCAACGAGCGGGTGCTGAATGGTCTCGACGACACCTACAAGAGTCTTGGCGTGCCGACCGGCCCCACCGTGCGCAGCATTGCCTTGATGGCTGATGTGGTCTGCGAGATGCTGCTCGACGCCGGTGTGGCATCCGCGATAGTGGTTAGGGCCCCCTTTGACCATCTCTGCCGTGGTCTTGGTGCCACCAATCTGCGGGCCCGCTAGGCCCCGGAATTGCTGCTTAGGCTCGATTTACCCGCTCCATCCTGGTCTTGGTTCCCCTGCCCGTGCTGCCACCAGTTAATTCAGCCCATCGCCGCACGCTGGCCCCAATAGCCACGCCAGATCGTCTGCTGCTCGGTCCTGGCCCCTCCAATGCCCATCCCACCGTGCTTCAGGCCCTGGCCCGAATGCCGATTGGTCACCTCGACCCCCTCTACGTCGAGCTGATGAGTGAGGTGCAGGAGCTGCTCCGCTACGCCTGGCAGACCAACAACCGCCTCACCATTCCAATGAGCGGCACCGGCAGTGCGGCCATGGAAGCCAGCCTGGCCAACACGATTGAGCCTGGAGACACCGTTTTGGTGGCCGTCAAGGGCTATTTCGGCCTACGTCTGGCCGACATGGCCGGTCGCTACCGGGCCAATGTTGTGACGATCGAGAAGCCCTGGGGGGAAGCCTTCAGCCTTGCTGAACTCGAGAACGCCGTAGCCACCCATCGGCCCAAAATTCTGGCCATCGTCCACGCCGAAACATCGACCGGGATCTGCCAGCCCATGGAGGGCATAGGCGATCTCTGCCGTCAGCACGACTGCCTGCTCTTGCTTGATACCGTCACTTCCCTTGGTGCGGTGCCCCTCTACCTCGATGAATGGAAGGTAGATCTGGCCTACAGCTGCAGCCAGAAGGGCCTTAGCTGTCCTCCTGGACTGGGTCCCTTCACCATGGGCCCGCGAGCCGAAGCAAAAATGATGGCCCGGGCCGGCAAGGTCCCCAACTGGTACCTAGACGTCACCCTGCTGAATCAGTACTGGGGCAGCGATCGGGTGTACCACCACACGGCGCCAGTCAATATGAATTTCGGCATGCGCGAAGCCCTGCGCCTGCTGGCCGAGGAGGGGCTGGAGGCAGCCTGGGCCCGTCACCGCAGCAATTCCGAGCTCCTATGGGCTGGTCTCGAAGCCCTGGGGCTCGAGCTTCATGCCCCGGCAGCACTGCGCCTACCCACCCTCACCACGGTGCGCATCCCCGCAGGAGTTGACGGCAAAGCCTTCTCCCAGCACCTGCTCACCAAACATGGCATTGAGGTAGGTGGAGGCTTGGGAGCGCTGGCGGGCAAGGTTTGGCGGATCGGCTTGATGGGTTACAACAGCCAGCCTGAAAACGTCGACCTACTGCTCAACCTGTTTGAAACCGAGCTGCCGGCCTTCAGGCCCGCAGTTGCCCCTGCTGCCGTCGCCGCCTAAACCAGCTCGCCAGCAGACCGCTGGCCTCTTCGCCCAAAACCCCTCCGATCACGGACATGTGGTGATGGGCACTGGGATTGCTGGCTAAGTCAAGGCAACTGCCGAGGGCGCCCCTCTTCGGATCCCTAGCGCCAAAAATGACCGTTCCCATGCGGGCTTGGACCAAGGCACCGGCACACATGGGACAAGGTTCCAGGCTCACCAGCAAGGAGCAGCCATTAAATCGCCAGTCGCCGCGCAAGCGGGCCGCCTGGCCAAGGGCCACCAGTTCGGCGTGTCCAAGGGGATCGCTGTGTTGCTCGCGCCGATTGCTGCCCCAGCCGATGCAGCGTCCCCCTTCATCGAGCACCACAGCGGCCACGGGAATTTCGCCCTGGTTTCCGGCCCGTTCTGCGTGGCGCAGCAGCAGTTGCATCCACTGGCGCTGCAGCTGGGGACCTGGTGGGCCCATGAGTTGGGAAGGATCCACTGCTTGCTGCCCGCAGCACAAACCCACTTGTAGCCCACCTCCACAAGTGAGAATGGCTTGATCCGATCGGTTTTCGTTGGCTAGCGCCCCCCCTGCCCCGCGGGCCAGCCAGCCCCTGCCCTTCGCCAGTCCGGAGCAGCTAGACCCCAGGCTGCAGGATTTTTTAGAGCAGGCTTCACGACAGCTCTGTGTGTGGCTTGGTAGCGCTGCCGAACGCTCGCCACTGCCAGGCTTGAGCATTTTGCCACCGGTGGAGCCTGAAGATCACGGTTTGGCTCCGGAGATGCTGCTGGCCGATCTGCAGCTGGTGATGGATGGGGCCTTCAATCCCAACCACCCCGGTGCCCTTGCCCATCTCGACCCACCGCCCCTGCCGGCCTCGGTGGCTGCAGATTTGATCTGCGCCGGCCTCAACAACAACATGTTGGCTGAGGAATTGTCCCCCAGCTTGAGCCGCCTAGAGCGCAGCCTCACGGCCTGGCTGGCTGAGCAGCTAGGCCTGCCTGCGGGTAGTGGCGGTGTGGCCGCCAGCGGCGGCACCCTTTCCAACTTGATAGCTCTGGTGGCGGCGAGACGCCAGCGGGGTCTGGCCATAGACGGCCGGGCAGTGGTGGTGGCAAGCATTGATGCCCATGTCTCCCTCGCTAAAGCACTGGCGGTGATGGGCCTACCGCCTGAGGCCCTGCGGCCGGTGCCAGTAGATAGCCAGGGCCGACTAGATCCAACCGCTTTGGAGGTGGAGCTTGATCAACTCGAGCGGGCTGGGCTGCCAGTGATCGCGGTAGTTGCCACCGCTGGCACCACTGTTCGGGGGGCAGTCGACCCCCTCAGTGCGATAGCTGGGATTTGCCAGCGGCGGGGCCTGTGGCTGCATGTGGATGGCGCTATCGGGGCCGTGTTCGGCCTGGTGCCTGCCCACCGCCATCGGGTTGCTGGCCTGGAGCAGGCCGATTCGATCACGATCAATCCCCAGAAACTGCTGGGAATCACCAAAACTTCCTCCCTGCTGTTGTTGGCCCGTCCCCAGGCACTGGCGGGGGCGTTTCACACCGGACTGCCCTACATGGAGCCGAGCTGGGGCGGCAGCCACGGCGGTGAAAGTGGCCTACAGGGCACCCGCCCCGCCGAAATTCTCAAGCTTTGGCTCGGTTTGCGGCAGCTTGGCCTAGTGGGCATAGAAGCGGTGCTTGATGGGGCTATTCAGCGTCGCCGCCAGCTTCAGGCCCTACTGACACCCAACGAGCGGCTGCAGCTGGTCGGTGGCTCCTTCCATCTGCTGGCCTTCACCCCCCAGCAACTTGATGCCGCCGGCAGCCAGGCCTGGAGCGATCGCACCCGTCAGCGCCTGCTCCAGGAGCAGCTGATGCTTTCGCGCCCTCACTACGCCGGGCGCCACCATCTCAAGGCCGTGCTTGGTAACCCCCACACCAAGCCAGCCCACCTCGAGAACCTCGCCAGGGTTGTGCATGCCAGCCTCGATGAACAATCCTGATACCCCTCCCCCCTTGAGTGAACCCCCTGTTGTGACAACCACAGGCCGCGGCCGCTGGGTCGCGATCGTGACTGGCGCTATTTCGGTATTAATCGGCGTTCTTTATTTAGCGATGATCGTGGTGCTTGATAGCCGGGGGCCACTGCAGCCACCACCACCGGAGGCCATGGGCGAGCTGCCAGTCAGTCGGACCCAGGCCTTGGCGGCAAACTCCGCTGCTTTGCCTGCAGCGGTTGCACCACCCGGCTGAAGGCGGCCTTAAGGAAGCGACTCATGGCCCCGTCGCGTCGGCTGAGGTCGTATTGCTGCTGCACAACCTCCTGCACACCGCCGTCGCCCCAGTCCTGGTCTCGCTCGAAGTAGGTGATGAAGCTCAGCCCCGCAACCCGGGTGAGCCAGGCAGCGCTGACCGCCTGAATGGCACGGCTCACGACCAGAGCAGGTACGTTCAGACTTAGTGCCGCACTAAGCAAGCTGACGCCCCCCTTCACCAGCCCGAGGCCAGCCATGGTGCGTCCAACGGAAAGGGCCAGATCTTGGGCACTCTGGCGACTCATGCTGATGCCATAAATACGGGCTACCTCCACCACCATCTGGGCGTTTACAGCTGCGGCACCGAGCAGGTCCAGGCCAGGTAGGGGTGTGACGGCAAGCACCCCGGCTCCTATCCACATGTAGCGATCAACGATTACCTCGCAGTCGCTGCGTCGCTGCCTGGTCAGCAAGGAGCGGCTCGCCTCACTGAGCCGCCGGCACTGCAACAGCAGGTTGTCGGCAATCAGTTCTTCCCCATCGGCGTGGAGCACGGCCGCGATGCGGCGTAAAAGGGCATCGACCTCGGCAGCTGGCTGCAAAGGACGCCCTCCTGGCATAGGCACGCTCTGGGGTGCCGCGCTTGCGGGTATCACGTCTTCGGCCGCAATGTGGTCGCGGCTGCGTTGGCGCAGTAGCTGCAGCAAGCGCGCCTCCTCCTGCTCGCCGCGCAGATCGCACTTGTTGAGCACCAGCATCAGCCGCTTTCCGAGACCAGCCAGGGCTTCAAAAACCTCAAGCTCGGCGGCGCGCAGGTCGCCGTCCACCACGAGCAGGAGCAGGTCCGCCTTGCTTGCCTGGTCGCGGGCGAGCCGCTCCCTCTCAAGGCCAGCAGCACCTGCTTCGAGGATGCCGGGCGTGTCAACTAAAACCACGGCTCGCTGCAGGCTGCGCAGCCGCAGGCGATAGCGCTGGGTTTCGCTGGTCGATCCCATGGCAGCTCCCACCTTGCCCACCAGCTCCTGCAGCAGGGCCCGGATCAGAGAGGTCTTGCCTGCCGACCCCGTACCAAAAAGCACAATCACGAGATCGCCCCGTTCCAGTTCGGCCTGCATGCGCTGCCGCTCTTGACGCAGGGCTTCCCGCTCCACCGCATCGCGCACCCGATCGAGTGTTTGATCGATGGCGGCAAGGTTTTGGGCAGCCGCTTCCCGGCGGTTACCCGGTGGCGGCAAGCTGGAGGCCGCTCCTGGGCTGGCCTTGCCGGTAATGGTCCGCAACCACGGCCAGGCCAGTTGCACTAGCAGCAACGCGAAGCCAGCGAAAATAAAGGCAAACAGCGGCTGAACGATCCAGCTCGGCAGATACCAACTCAGTTGCCAGTAGAGGTTGTTGACCCCCTGCAGCAAGGCGCCAACGGCGATCAGGGCCAGCACAGCCAGGCCGGCGATCATCCACAGGCGGGTGCGAGTGCTCACAACTCAGGCATCAGGATCTGGCTGCTCGGATGATCTCGCTCCACAGTCCTGCAGCCAAGGCGCTGCTGGCCCGACTGGGGCTGTTGTCGTCATTACCCAACCAGATACCCACCACCCAATGGCGCTGGGGTTCATAGCCCACAAAGAGCAAATCGCGGCTGTCATTGGTTGTGCCGGTTTTGCCACCCTCCTGACCGCCAAGACTGGCCATCTGGCCCGTACCCCGCTGCACCACGGCTCGAAGCAACTGCTGCATGGCGCGGGCCGTCGCCTCGCTGCTTACCCGGCGTCCCGCCTGGGATGTTGAAGGGACGTTGGCCTGGCGGCACTGGTTTGATGACTGGCCGCTACATGCCTCTCCATCGGTAAGGCGCCGAATTGTGCTGGGGGAATGCCAAACGCCACCGTTGGCGATTGCCGCGTAGGCAGCTGTGAGTTCCAGCAGGGTTACCTCGCTCTGGCCGAGGGCCAATCCGGGCACAGCCGCTAGGGGGCTGGTGAAGCCAAGATCACGGGCTTTCTGCACCATTGCATCAAGACCTACCCGCTGGGCCAGACGCAGCGCTGCCGTGTTGCTACTGATGGCGAAGGCGGATACCAGGCTCAAATTGCCACCACAACCGCTGCTAAAGCTCTGATCGCGCCAGCGCAATGGCGAGCAGCTGATTGGATCACTGGGCTTGCCGCCCCGCTCGAGAGCGACCAAGTAGGGAATCAGCTTGAAGGTGCTGCCTGGCTGGCGCTGGGCCATCGTGGCTCGATTGAACTGGCTCTGGCGGTAGTCGCGACCGCCGGCAAGGGCAAGGATGCCGCCGGTGCGCGAGTCGAGCACCACCACGGCCCCTTCCCCCACCCCCAGCGACTTGCTGTCGCTAAGTCGTTGGCGCAGCAACCGTTCCACCTGCTCCTGCAGGTGGCGATCCAAATAGGTATCGATCAGGAAATTGCCCTCGGCCGCCACCTCTGCCCCCACCAGCTGATCAAGGTCGCGGCCCACCTGATCTGAATAAAAGGGGACTCCGCGTAGGGAGGTGCTGCTGCGGCAGGCCTGGGGCGAAAGCCGGATTGGGCTACGGCGGCCGCTGCGGGCCTGATCGGCACTGATGCGACCCGTATCGCCCATCTTGCTGAGCACGGCATTGCGGGAGCTCAGGGCCGCCTGGGGATCGAAGCAGGGGTCGTAACCATTGGGCGAGGGAAGCAGGCCCACCAGTAGGGCAGCCTCCTCAAGCTTCAGGTCGCTGGCGGGCTTACCGAAATAATGGCGGGAGGCATCCTCAAAACCCCAGCCCACTCCTAGATAAACCCGGTTGAGGTAGCTCAGTAGCAAATCCCGCTTGCTGAACCGGGCCTCAAGCTGTAGCGCCACCAGCAGCTCACGCCACTTACGGCCCAGGGTTTCACCTTGACCCACCTGATCGGGGTACAAACTGCGGGCCAATTGCTGGGTGAGAGTGCTGCCCCCCTCCAGTACCCGTCCTCCGAGCACGTTGGTAACAAGGGCTCGGCCCGTACCAACCGGGTCGACGCCGGGATGCCACCAGAAGCGGCTGTCCTCACTGGCAAGCAGGGCATCGATCAACACCCGGGGATAGCCCTGCAAGGCTTTGAGCTCCCGATGCTCTTTTGCCTGGGCTGTTGCGATTGCTTTGCCCTGCCGGTCGTAGAGGACCAGCGGCCCTCTCACCGTGGCGAGGCTGCCGCGTATGGGCACCTGGAGGCCGGAGATGACCTGCAGGCCCAGGCCGCCTAGGGCCGCCGCCGCAAGCATCAGGCTCGTTGCCCGCAGCAACCTTTGCAGCTGGGGCAGGGGACGGATCTGAAAATCGAGCTCAGGCAGTCCCGCCTCCTGGCTGGGGCCGAAGCGCAGGCTGTCGCCGTCGCGAAGCAACAACTGCTGCACCCGCCTGCCCTGCCACCAGAGGCCGTTGGTTGAGCTGTCGTCGCTTAGCAACCAGTGGGATCCGCGCCGCTCCAGCAGGGCGTGCTGGCGGCTGACCGCCGGATGGTCAACGCAAATTTGGCAGTCTTTGTCTCGCCCGATGCGGTAGGTGCCCGGGTGCAGGGGCACCAGGCGCGAGGCTTGGCCCGGTAGGTGAACCTGGAGTTGGGCTTGCCCGGGCTGGCTGAACCGCTGCCAACGGCGTCCTAGGGCTTCAAACGCTGGCTTGGCCATGGTTACCCAGCAGCTCGATGGCGAAGCAAAGCACCGCCAGGTTGATGGCCACATCGGCCAGGTTGAACACCGGGAAGGAAACCGGCACCAGGGCTAAAAAATCCACCACATAGCCAAGACGCCAGCGATCGAGCCCGTTGCCGAGCGCTCCCCCCAGCAGCAGCCCTATCCCAAGGCTCCGGGTGAGGGTCAACTGACCCTGCCTCTGAATCCAGACAGCCACACCAATGGAGACCAGAAGGCTCACCAGGCCGAGTAACTGGGGGTTGCCACTGAACAGGCTGAAGGCAGCTCCGGTGTTGCGGACAAGCTGCAGTGAAAGGAGCCCCGGCAGAAAAGTTGAACTGCTTCCTAGCGGCAGATTGGCAACGGCTAGAGCCTTGCTGAGCTGGTCAAGCAGCAACACCAAGGCAGCGCTGGTGTAGGCCAGGTTGCGCAGCCGACTCATGACTCCACCAGCAGCAGACGGCGCAGCAGCAGGGCCATCAGGGCTACGGCGCAGCAAAGGAGCAACTGGGGTATCAAGGGCGCCAGGCTGTAGCTGAACAACAGGATTCCAAGATTTGGTCCCCAGCGGCCAGCCAGTGCTCCCAGCAACAGGTTGGCTATGCCGCAGACCTGCAGGACGCCCAGCCCGACCACTGCGGCGCCAAATAAACCAAGCAGGTCGTCCATTCCCTGCTGGCGCACGAGCTTGCCGGTGAGCCAGGCCGCCGGGATGAAGCCAGCCAGATAACCAAAGCCAGGATCCAACAGGTAGGCGGCACCGCCCCCGCCCTGAAACACAGGCAGCTGGAACAGGCCCAGGCTCAGGTAAGCAACTGCTGCGAGCATGCCGCTGCGGGGGCCGCAGACCAGGGCGGTTAGCAGCAGGGCCGGCACCTGCAGGGTGATGGGCAGGGTTGTGAGGTTCCAGCCGCCGCTGGCGGTCGGAATCGGGGCGGCGGCCTGAATCAGCCCGCCTACCAAGATCAGCAGCAGACCGGCGATTGCGCCGCTCCAGGTGGCTAGGGCCCTCAACTGATCACATCGTTTCTGCCTCCCATTTTGGGGGGTCGCGCGAATGGGGCCGCTAACTTCTAGATATCAAGGGAAGCTATGGACGAGCCACTAGGAGCCGAGTCGTTGGAGCCACTGCCTTTTGGCGTGGAGCCATTTCTTTTTGGCGTGGAGCAATTGCCTTTTGCCGTGGGCGATGCGGTGCAGCTGAAGGGCCGGCCCAACTATCTAAAAACAGCTGATCCCATGCCGATGTTGCGTCCGCCAGACCTGGTGGACAGCGATGAGCAGGGTCAGGTGCTGGCCATTAAGGCGCGCAATCAACTGGCAGTTCGCTTTCGTCGCGGCACCTTTTTGGTGGAAGCTGACCAATTACAAGCTGCCGCGCCTTAATCAGGCACTGGGCACGGCCTATCAGGGACTGAGATCGTGGCGTTGCCAGGCCAGTTCTGCGGCGGTTAGGGCTGGCGCTGGACCACAGATGCTGAGGGAGGGAGCCGAAAGCCTGCGGCGAGCTGCCGCCAGCAAGGTGCCTGCATCCAGTTGCTGGGCCCGCTCCAGGCTTTCCTCCACGTAACTCCAGCCCAGGCCATGGCCCAGCACCAGCGCCTGACGATCGGCGATCTGGCCGCAGGTCTGGCGCCCCATGGCGTCCTGGCCGCGGTATTTGGCCTTAGCTAAAGCGAGCTCAGGCACCGTCAAGGGCTGATCTAATACTCGTTGCCACTCCTCCAGAAGAGCGGTGGTGGCCTCCTCTGCCCGCTCAGCGGAAGTGGAGAGGTGCCAGATAAAGGGCGTTGCGCCGCGCCGCGCCGGCATGTGAACCCCAACGTCGTAGGCCAGGCCCCGCTCCTCCCTCATGGTGACGAATAGGCGGCTGGACATGCCCATGCCCAGGTGGGCCTGAAGCAGCCTCAGGGCCAGCCCATCCGGATCGCCCAAGGGCACGGTAGCCGTACCCAGCATCAATACCAGTTGCTCAGTGTCCTGCTCCAAGCAGGCAAAGCGCTCCTGCCCGGAGGCTGCTCCCGGTCCGGCGCCGGGGCTTGGCGGGGCCGTAGTCCAAGGGCACTGATTCAGGAGGGGATTGAGCAGCTGGGGAAGCTCGTCATCCAGATCGCCGCAGGCCACCAAAAGGGCGCCGTTCTGGCCGAGATCAGGCACCAACGCCCCTATCTGTTCGGTTTGCAGGGCCGCTAATTCCCCATCTACACCGAGGGGATCGTGGCCATAGGGCCCATCGCCGTAGAGCATGTGGCGCAGCTGGTCGTGGGCTAGCTGGAACGGATCTTCCCGCTGGCGCTGCAGACTCTGGAGGTTCAGGTCCCGCTCTAGCTCGAGTTGGTCAGGGCTGAGCCAGGGCTGCCTGGCCATTGACAGCAACAGGGGCAGCAGCTCGCTCGTGTCGCTGCTGGCGCACTTGAGGCTGATCACCAGGAAGTCTTCGGCGGCTTCAGCACGCAGGGCCGCCCCGCGACCCTCCACTAGGTCGGCCAAGGCTTCTGGCCCATAGCTGCCGCAGCCGCGGGTCATCAAGCCCGCCAGCAATTGGCCAGCCCCGCGCTGGCCCGGCATATCCTGACTGCTGCCTCCCCGTATCCACAGCCGGCAGGCCACGATCGCCGGTCCAGGCCGGCGCTGCCAGATCAGCGGTAGGCCGCCCTGAAGGCTGGTGTGCTGCCAGTTGGCCGAGGATGGATGGGTGCTGGTCATGCCGGCACCGCCTCGAGCACGCAGGCCCGGCTGGGATCCAGCAGGGGAACGGCCTGCTGCAGCAATTCGGACGCACTCCAGCAACCAATCTCTTCTAGTGGCAGCTCCAGCCTGTGGTGGCGCCCCCAGAGGCGGTTGTTGCCTATCAGGCCAGCCACGCCGCCAGCGGCCTCTAAACCAAAGCGGTAGCCATTGGCCACCAGCCGCTGGGCTCGCTGCCATTCCACCTCAGCCATACCCTCCTGCAACAGCTCGTACCAGACCGCATCAATCGCTTTGCGAACGGCGGCCAGCTCATCCGTTTCGCAGATCGCCTCCAGCAGGGCAAAGCTGCCGAACTCCATTACGTGCAGATCCAGATCAATGCTTTCCACGATGCGCAGTTGCTCTCGTAGCCTCTCCACTAAGCGGCTGCGGCGCCCCTCGGCCAGCACGGTTGTGAGCAGGTCTGCGCCCATCACGTCGTGCAATTGAGAGGCGGGAGGCAGACCCCAAAGCATCAGTAGGCGCGCCGATTCCAGCCGCGGCACTTCGATCCGGTGCTCCCCTGGCTGCACCAGAAGGGCTGGTCGGCGGCAGGGCTCCTCCACCAGCGGCAATTGGGCTAGGCCACTAGCGTCGATGCGTTCGGCCAGGGTCTCCAGCTCGAGGGCGCCGCTCATGGCCAGCACGCAACGGTTGGCGCCATAAAGACGCCGATGGAAGGCGGCCATGGCAGCAGGTGTCTGCTCAAGCAGCAGTTCGCGCTGGCCCAGGATCGGTTCGCCGTAGGCGTGCTCTGGGCAGCCAAGTCGAAGTAACTGCTGCAGAGCGATTTCATCGGGCTGATCTTCACTTTGGGCCAGCTCCTCGAGCACCACCTGCCTCTCCATGTCGAAGGCTGCGGCATCGAGGCGGGGATGCAGCACCAGATCAAGCAGTAGGTCGAGGGCGTCTGCAGCCGCCTCCGGTGGGATCAAAACGTGGTAGTGAACGTCGTCGAAGCCGGTGGCTGCATTGCTGTTGCCACCCATCGCCTCGATGCGAAGGTCGAATTCACCAGGCCCAAGCCGCTCGCTGCCCTTGAACACCATGTGTTCAAGGAAATGGGCCATGCCGCTTTCTGCGGCGGATTCAAAAACGCTGCCTGCCCGACACCAAAAGTCGAGGCAAACCAGCGGCGAGTCGGGCAAGGACAGGCTGACCACGGTGGCGCCGTTGGCAAGAAGTTGGTCGCTGGCATTAGCCAGGCCTGGCAGCAGGGGCTGGGATGGGGCCAGGGGCAAGGCTCAGATGCGTGGCAGGATCTGCATTCTGCTGGCTGCACCTCCTGTCGTGAGTTCCGCCCCCGCTTCGTCTCAGAGTCCCGACGCTGGCCCCGAGAGCTCTTGCGGCGAAAGCTGTGCGATTCACCCCCTGATGGACGCCCTAGCGGCACGGATTCGTACGTTCTGGCAAGGCCTGCCCGAATTGGAAGCGTTTGCGGTCTCTGCCGATCTCGAAGCCATTAGTGGCAGCCTCGATGGCGAATCACTATTCATACGCAACGAGCTGCGTCGCTGCAGGGGACTGCGCAAGCTGCACCTGGAAACCGCCCGCCTTGGAGCGGGATTGCAGATTTTGCACTGCGTACTCTTTCCGGATCCCCGCTTCGACCTGCCTGTATTTGGGGCAGATATCGTGGCCGGCCCGGCCGGGGTCTCCGCCGCCATCGTCGACCTCTCGCCAGTTTGCGGTGAGCTCCCAGCCGGTATCGGTGAAGCTCTTGCCGCTAGGCCCCGCTGCAGCTTCGTACAGGAGCGGGAGCTGCCGGGCTGGGCGTCAATTTTTTCGCCCTACGTTCGCTTTGTGAGACCCACGAGCGCCGCTGAGGAGGCCGGGTTTCTCGACGAGGTCAGCGGGTACCTCGATGTGCTGGCGTCGGCCATAGCCACCAGCGAGGCTCAGGCACCAACCCACCCAGCTACGCTTGCCAGATGGCAGGGTCAGCTCCGGTATTGCAAGCAACAGAAACAAAACGACAAGACCCGCCGGGTGCTGGAGAAGGCCTTCAACCCGGAGTGGGCCGATCGTTACATCGAGGAGTTGTTGTTCGACGATCCGCCAGCACCGTGAAGCGCGCCTTACTGGGGGTTAACCGGCTTTGGTGGCTAGGCGGAGCGGCCCTGGTGTTGATTTTGGCTGTCGCCCTAGTCCGCCAGCAGCGACCATCCCCAGTGACTGCACCGGTGGTTGCCGTCACTCCTAGTAATCAGGAAGCGGTGGCAGCGCTTGGCCGGCTGGAGCCGGCTGGTGATGTGCGCTTGCTGGCGGCCCCCATCAGCGGCATCGGCGGGAGCCCCCGTATCTCCGAGCTGTTGGTTGAGGAAGGCGACCGCGTGAGCAGTGGCCAGCTGCTGGCTCGCTTTGACACAGCTCCCACCCTTGTGGCCCAACAACGGCTAATCGAGGCTCGTCTTCGCAACCTTGACACCAGATTGGCTGTACAAACCCGCGACGTCCGTCGCTACCGCCAGCTGAGTCGTTCCGGAGCCATACCCAGCGGTGAGCTGGACAACCGCGAGACTGACCTGCTCAAGCTTCAGGGTGATCGCAACGAGGCATGGGCTGAACGCGAGAAACTCAAAGCTGAGTTGCTGCTTACCGAACTACGGGCGCCCATGGCTGGCACCGTGCTCAAACTCCATGCCCGAGTTGGAGAGCGCCCGACTGAAACAGGCGTACTTGAACTCGGCGCCAGCAACCGCATGCAGGCCTTGGTTGAGGTCTACGAAAGTGACATCGACCGAGTGCGCCTTGGCCAGAGAGTCTCTTTGATCAGCGAAAACGGTGGTTATCAAGGCACCCTTACTGGCGAGGTGATTCGGATCAGTCCCCAGGTTCGTCAGCGTTCAGTGCTTTCAACTGATCCCACCGGAGACGCAGATGCCAGGGTTGTGGAGGTGCGGGTGGCCCTAGATCCTGCTGATAGCCAGCGGGTGCGTGATCTCACGGGCTTAAAAGTGATTGCGCGCCTCGCTGCCACCAGGGCGCCTGGACAGCCCTGATGCTTGGCCGTATCTGGCAGGGCCGCCGCATTCCCCTTGCCTGGCTGCTGTTGACTCGCCAGCCCGTGCGCCTGGCTGTCGCCCTGGCTGGCATCGCCTTCGCCGGCATTTTGATGTTTATGCAGCTGGGCTTCAGGGACGGCCTGTTTGATGCCAGCGTCACTATTCACCGCCTCTTTGACACCGACCTGGTGTTAATCAGCCCCCGTTCCAGCAGCTCGGTGAGCATGGCCGGCTTTCCCCGCCGCCGTCTGGTGCAGGCCATGGCAGATCCAGATGTGGAGGGGATTACTCCGGTTCACTGGAATTTGCTGCTTTGGCGCAACCCAGACACCAAGGCAACCCGCTCAATCCTCACCCTGGGCTTTGAACCTGCCGATCCCCTATTCACCGACCCCAGCCTCGCGCCCAAGGCAAAGCTTTTGCAGGATCGGGGCCGAGTGCTTTTCGATGAGCTCTCCAGGCCAGAGTTTGGGCCTGTAGCCGAATGGTTTCGCAGCGGACGCACAGTCGAAAGCGAGATCAATGGCAAGAAAGTAAGGGTGGCCGGCCTGGTGGGGCTCGGCACCTCCTTTGGCGCTGATGGCAATCTGCTCACCAGCCAGGAGACCTATCTCCAGCTACTGCCAAATACTCCTCCAGGCAGCATTGAGGTGGGACTGATCCGCTTGCGAGCTGGGGCCGATGCCGATGAGGTGGTCGAGAGGCTGAAGCGGGATTTACCAGATGACGTCAGCGTGCTGACCAAAACAGGCTTTATCGCCTTTGAGCAGGACTACTGGAGATCCAGCACCTCGATCGGTTTCATTTTCACCCTCGGCGCTGCCATGGGTTTCGTGGTGGGCTGCGTAATCGTCTACCAGATTTTGTATTCGGACGTTAGCGATCATCTGCCGGAATACGCCACCTTGATGGCGATGGGCTACCGGCTCCCCACCCTGCTTGGAGTGGTAGCTAGGGAGGGAATACTGCTTGCTGTATTCGGCTATCTGCCTGCCTACGCCGCCGGCCAGGGTCTTTATTTACTGGTGCGCAATGCCACCCAGCTACCGGTATCAATGAATCTGACCCGGGCACTGACGGTCTTCATCATGATTTTGGTGATGTGTATGGGCTCGGCAACCCTGGCGATGCGGCGCCTTGGTGACGCCGACCCCGCGGAGATTTTCTGATGGCTGCGATGGTGCGCCTGGAAGGCTTGAGACATTCATTTGGCAGTGGCGTCAATCGCCGCCAGGTGCTCCAGGACATCAGCCTTTGCGTCGATCCCGGTGAAGTGGTGCTGCTTACCGGCCCCTCCGGCTGCGGCAAAACAACCCTGTTGACACTTATTGGGGCTCTGCGCCAAGTGCAGGAGGGCTCGGTACAGGTGTTTGGCGAAGAGCTCAAGGGAGCAAGCCGCACCGACCGGCTCAAGTTGCGCCGCAGGATCGGCATGATCATTCAGGGCCACAACCTGCTCAGGTGCCTTACGGCGGAGCAAAACGTGCAGATGGGTGCAGACCTGCTGAAAGGTCTCAGTTATCGAGCCCGTAGGGATAGATCTCGGGAATGGTTGCGGGTCGTGGGCCTGAGCGACCATCTTGGCAAGCTGCCCCATGATCTCTCCGGTGGGCAGAAGCAAAGGGTCTCGATCGCCCGGGCTCTAGCCGCCAGGCCCCAGCTCCTATTGGCCGATGAGCCCACGGCATCTCTGGACTCCCGTACCGGGCGTGAGGTGGTCGAGCTGCTTAAGGGGCTAGCCAAGGACCAGGGTTGCGGTGTGTTGATGGTGACCCACGACCCTCGGATTCTTGATGTGGCAGACCGTCTTGTGCAGATGGAGGACGGTCAGTTGAGCAAGGGCGCCTTCGCAATTGAGTAGGATGGAGAATCGCATCTCTCCAACACGCCGCTCGCATGGCTAAGCGCAGGAATCTCAAGAAGGAAAAGCAAGAGCGGAATCGCTCCTACGCGCGCAAATTCAAGAAGCGCAAGCTGCGCAACGACGGCCGCGGTGAAGGCGCCGGCAATGGCGTTACCGGCACAGCCAACAACGGTGGCGCCGCCGACTGATCAGTGCAGCCCTTGCATCGCTGAGGGGATCCGAAAGGATCCCCTTTTTGCTGTTTAGCCCCTCGCTGCGACTCCGATGTTCCTCAGCGTCGTCATCCCCACCTACAACCGCCTGCCGATCCTGCAGAAGTGCCTGCTGGCCCTTGAGGCCCAGGATCCCGCAGCGGAGATCACTGGCTATGAGGTTGTACTCGTCGACGACGGCTCAACCGATGCCACCGTTAGCTGGCTGCGGCAGCACAGCCTGCAGCTGCCGCACCTGCGACTGATCGAGCAGGAACATGGTGGGCCGGCTCAGGGCCGCAATCGGGGTGTGGATGCAGCCCGCGGCGACGTGGTGGTTTTCATAGACAGCGACTTGGTGGTTACCCCCAGCTTTCTGCGTTGCCACGCTGTAGCCCTAGAGCGCGAGTGGCAGCGGCGCGGCAACCGCCTCTGTTTCACCTATGGGGCCGTCATAAACACCGCCAATTTCCAGGATCCCTGCAGCGAACCACACAAGCTTCAGGATCATTCCTTTGCCTATTTCGCGACCGGCAACGTGGCGATTGATCGGCAGCTGCTTGAGCAGGCTGGCCTGTTTGATACGCGTTTCCGTTTGTATGGCTGGGAAGACCTGGAGCTCGGCGAAAGACTGAGGCGGCTTGGAGTTGGGCTGGTGCGCTGCCCGGAGGCCGTTGGCTATCACTGGCATCCAGCCCTGAATTTGGAGCAGATCCCCGATTTGATTCGGGTGGAGCGGGAGCGAGCAAAAATGGGACTGGTCTTCTACCGAAAGCACCCAACCCGGCGGGTGCGGCTGATCATTCAGTTCACTTGGCTGCATCGCCTGCTCTGGGAGGCACTCACCCTGGGCGGCCTGCTCAACGAAAGGACCCTGCGGCCCCTGCTTGCCTGGTTGATCCGCCGCGGCCATGCGGGTGTGGCCATGGAGCTGTTGCGAGTGCCGCTCAACCGCCTGGGAGTGCGGGCCCTGTTTGCAGAAGCGAAAGCACTCAAGGGTTCGGGTCAAGCCCCTAGCCCTATTTGATAGGGTACTTTCGTACAAATCACACCGCACACCTGCGTGTTTCGGGTGATCCGAGCAGCAATGCCCGTCGACCCTTCTGGTCGTTCGGGTTGTTCTGGATCCCTGGCAGGTGGAGGCAAACCCGAAACCCCAACCCCAAATTATGGCTGTTGTAACTCTTGCCGAGATGATGGAGGCAGGTGCCCACTTTGGGCACCAAACGCGCCGGTGGAATCCCAAGATGTCGCGCTACATCTATTGCGCGCGCAACGGGGTTCACATCATTGATCTGGTGCAGACCGCCGTCTGCATGAACAACGCCTACAAGTGGACTCGTAGTGCGGCCCGCAGTGGCAAGCGCTTCCTGTTTGTTGGTACCAAGAAGCAGGCCTCTGAAGTGATTGCCCTGGAGGCCACCCGTTGCGGCGCATCTTATGTCAACCAGCGCTGGCTGGGCGGCATGCTCACCAACTGGACCACGATGCGTGCTCGCATCGATCGGCTCAAGGATCTGGAGCGCATGGAAAGTTCGGGCGCCATCGCTATGCGTCCTAAGAAGGAAGCTGCTGTGCTGCGCCGTGAACTGGAGCGCCTGCAGAAGTATCTGGGTGGTTTGAAAAACATGCGCCGCCTGCCCGACGTAGTCGTGCTGGTCGATCAGCGCCGTGAAACAAACGCCGTGCTTGAAGCTCGCAAGCTCGATATTCCCTTGGTGTCCATGCTCGACACCAACTGCGATCCCGACCTCTGCGACGTGCCGATCCCCTGCAACGACGACGCCGTTCGTTCCGTGCAGCTGGTGCTTGGCCGCCTTGCCGATGCCATCAACGAAGGCCGCCACGGAGCTCAAGATCAGGGCCGTGACGACGAGGGCTGATCCCCTTCCCTCTTATCGTTCACAACTTAGTAACCCGTACCCCATACCAACCCATGGCTGAGATTTCGGCAAAGCTGGTTAAAGAACTGCGCGATAAAACCGGCGCAGGAATGATGGACTGCAAGAAGGCGCTCTCTGAATGTGGTGGTGATGCCACCAAAGCCACCGAGTGGCTGCGCCAGAAGGGCATTGCGACCGCTGAGAAAAAGGCTGGACGCACCGCCGCTGAAGGTGCCGTGGGCAGCTACATCCACACTGGCGCTCGTGTGGGCGTGCTGGTGGAGGTCAACTGCGAAACCGACTTCGTTGCCCGTGGCGACGTCTTCCAGGAATTGCTGCGCAATGTGGCCATGCAGATCGCTGCCTGTCCTGGTGTGGAGTACGTAAGCACCGATCAGATTCCTGCTGAGATTTCTGAGCGCGAAAAGTCCATCGAGATGGGTCGTGATGATCTCGAGGGCAAACCCGAGCAGATGAAGGTCAAGATCGTTGAGGGCCGAATTGGCAAGCGCCTCAAGGAACTAGCCCTGCTAGATCAGCCTTTCATCAAAGACAGCGCTGTCACCGTGGCGGAGATGGTGAAGCAGGTGGCCGGCAAGGTGGGCGAAAACATCCAGGTGCGTCGCTTCACCCGCTTCACCCTTGGTGAGGGCATTGAGGTGGAGAAATCAGATTTCGCTGCCGAAGTGGCAGCCATGAGCCAGACGGCCTGATCAGCAAGCCAGTGACCCCATTGGAGGATGCCCATCAGCAGCTTGAGGATCTGGAATCCCAGCTGGGGGCCTCCAACCCCCAGCTCTATCGCCACCTGGCTCTCTATCTCCAGGTGCTCAGAGACGGCCTGTTGAACAGTGTTCAACAGGCTTGTTTTCATGTTGCGACCCAAGTGCATCCTGATCGTTACAGCGATCTGGATGGCAACAAGCGCCGGGTGCTGCATCGGCGCATCCGCAACCTGGTTCAGCGGGCTAGCAGCATGCTCACAGTTGAGCAAACCGCCCACCTAGCCGCTCAGATAGCCAGCGAACACAACAAGCAACTCAGCCGCCAACGCAGCAGGCTGCTGGCGGCCGTGGGAGGGGACGACTCTGAATCAGAGGAGCACGACCAGGCTGAGGAGACTCCAGCAAGGGGATCAATCAACCTTGGAATGGCCCTTCCGATTGGAGCTGACTTCCTCAGCCCCTCCAGCTTCACCCTCCGCCCTCCGGTTGAGCTGGTGGAGCCCAATAGCAATCACCCAGGGGCTGAGATCGAGGAAGCGGACGAGCAACATGAAGAGGTAGATGGCCAGCAAGACCGTGAGGTGACCATGCGGGCCATGGCGGAAGCCTTCAGCGATTGGTTGGTGGAGCCGTCCAACCGGACTCCTACGCCATGGGACGGAGGGCGCCTACCTTCAGACCCTGCGCTGCTGCTCGCCTGGATCGGCGGCTTTGAGCAGGCTCTCAGCCGCCGCCTGCGCAATCTCTCCCATGCTCTCAACGTTGAGCTAATGCGGCTGGGGATAACCACAACCTTGTTGCCTGTCAGCCTGCTTGATGCTGCTCTTACAGCGCAATTGGAGAGCTTGGAAGCTCCAGCGAATCTGCTGCGCTTGCCCCTGCCCTTCGGCCCGGAGCCTGCGGCCGGTCGCCTTGAAGCTATAGCGGTGCTGCTTCGGCCTGCTGACCTTGAGCATTCCCTGCCCAAATTGCACACCTGTCGTACCCGGATCCAGCAGCACCGGCAGGAGGTGCGCAGAATGGCTCAGCACTATCGCCGTCTCAGGCGGCGGGTTCAGGCATTAGAGGCGGAACAGCTGTGGCTGCAGGACATCAACCCAGCCCAGAGCCTGCCGAGCTGCCCGGACTAGAGGCCTGGCTGCGGGCTCTGCAGCAAGCCCTGCAGGTGGAGGCCGACCGAGGATTTATCGACCTAAAGGGCCGTCAAACCTGCTTCAGCAGCTTTGTGGTGCAGCAATTGCAACAGCGGCCGCAGGATCTGCCTGCCGAAGCCCTGCAGCGCTTACTTGATCTGTCAGCTGGTTTTCAGTCCTATGGCGAGTTGCCCCTAGCCAGGCGCCAGAGCCTGGTGCGAACGGCTAGAGAAAGGCTGCATGCCCTACGCCAGGCCCAGCAGCCAGTGCTGGCGGTAGCGCCACCCCGGCTGCGGCTGGTATCAAACTCAACAGTCGCCGGCAAGGCCCCCAATTCAGCCAGCCTCAACGCGGATACGCCCCTCTCGGAAGTTCGCGGGGTGGGCCCCAAGACCGCCAGCCGTTTAGCCCAGCTCGGTTTACTGCTGGTGCGCGACCTAGTGCACTACTACCCGCGTGACTATCTCGACTACGCCAATCTCGTGCGGATCAACGGGCTCAACCCGGGAACCACCGCCACGATTGTGGCGACGGTGCGCCGCAGCCATGCCTTTGCCAGCCCGCGCAATCCCAACCTTTCGATTCTCGAACTTCACCTAGTCGATTGCACAGGGCGGATCAAGGTGAGTCGCTTTTTTGCCGGGCAGCGCTTTTCTAGTCCTGGTTGGCTGCAATCCCAGCAACGCCTGTTCCCAGTTGGAGCCACCGTCGCGGTCAGTGGTCTGGTCAAGGAAACCCCCTATGGGCCGGCGTTTCAGGATCCGTTGATGGAGGTTTTGGAGTCGGCCCAGGCACCGGTGCGCTCCGAAACGATCGGCAGGCTCCTGCCTGTCTACGGCCTCACTGAAGGATTGGGTGCCGACCGGCTGCGCCAGGTGGTCGAAGCCGTGATTCCCTTAGTGAGTAGCTGGCCAGATCCCCTGCCTGAGGCCCTGCGCCACAGCCAGAAGCTGATGGGCCGCTCCGAAGCGCTTACCCAGATCCATGGGCCCAGCGGCCAGGAGCAGCTACAGGCAAGCCGTCGCCGCTTGGTGTTTGATGAGTTTTTGCTGCTGCAGTTGGGCCTGGCCCAACGGCGCCGCCAACTGAGCCTGAGACCTGCTCCACCCCTGGCCTTGCCCCCTGGTGGCGAGGGCCTGGTGCAGCAATTTCTAACCATCCTGCCCTTTGGCCTTACCGGTGCCCAGCAACGGGTGCTGGCTGAGATCCGCGCCGATCTGAGCCGCCCCCAGCCCATGGCCCGTTTGGTGCAAGGGGATGTGGGCAGTGGCAAAACCGTTGTTGCCCTGGCGTCCCTACTCACTGCGATCGAGGGGGGCTGCCAGGGGGCCCTGATGGCCCCTACCGAGGTGCTGGCCGAACAGCACTACCGCAAGCTGGCGGAATGGCTGCCCCAGTTGCACGTCACTTCAGCTCTTCTCACTGGCTCCACCCCAGCTCCGAGACGGCGCCAGCTGCTGCAGGACCTAGTCAACGGTCAGCTGCAACTGCTGGTGGGTACCCACGCCCTGCTGGAGGACCCAGTGCAGTTCGATCGGCTTGGTTTGGTTGTCGTTGATGAACAGCACCGCTTCGGGGTGCGCCAGCGCAATCGATTACTGGCCAAAGGGCTGCAGCCCCATCTGCTGACGATGACGGCTACACCAATTCCTCGCACCCTGGCTCTGTCTCTTCATGGCGATCTGGATGTCAGCCAGATCGACGAATTACCCCCGGGACGCCAGCCAATCCGCACCAGCATGATCAAAGGCAGTCAGCGCCAGCTGGGCTATGAGCTGATCCGCGAGCAAGTGGCCCTTGGGCAGCGGGCCTATGTGGTGTTGCCGCTGGTGGAGGAGTCGGAGAAGCTCGAGCTGCGCTCGGCTGTGGAGGTGCACCGACAGCTAAGTGAGGAGGAGTTTCCGGATTTAGCGGTAGGGCTATTGCATGGCCGGCTAAGCAGCGCTGAGAAGCAGGCTGCCATCGGCGCCTTCGCCAGCGGACTAACCCAGGTGCTTGTAAGCACCACGGTCGTGGAGGTGGGAGTTGATGTCCCGGAGGCCAGCGTGATGGTGATTGAACATGCTGAACGCTTCGGCCTTGCCCAGTTGCACCAGCTGCGGGGTCGAGTGGGGCGGGGAGCTGCCGCCTCCTACTGCCTGTTGATCAACGACAGCAGCAACGTGCTAGCCCGCCAGCGGCTTGAGGTGCTGGTGCGCACCAGCGATGGCTTTGAAATAGCCGAGATGGATCTGCGCCTGCGGGGGCCCGGCCAGGTATTGGGTACACGCCAGAGCGGCCTGCCGGATTTGGCCCTGGCGAGTCTCACCGAGGATGGAACTGTGCTCGAAGAAGCACGCGACATTGCTCGCCAGATCACAGCTGCTGATCCGGAATTGCGGCAGCATCAAGGGCTTGCCCATGCTTTGGCTGAGCAGCGGCGGCGCCAGATGGATCAAGCGGCCCGGCTTAACTAACTACGAAAACCCCCCAAACATGAGGTGGCGTGCTGACTTACTAGGCGGACAGGTAGTCGGATAGGTAGTCGGAGGCCTGCCCTGATAAAACGCGCATAGAAGCAACAGCCCGACGCTCTAGTCCACGGGCAGTATCACGACTGATGCCAAGTTCGCGAGCAACTGCTGACAAACTCAAAGCCGTCTCCTGGTCGATGCCGTAAAGCATCCTAAGTAATTGGGCCTCCTGTTCAGGCAACTGATCCAGCAACTTACGGATATTAGTCTTGAGACAATCCTCTAGTGCTAGCTGATCAGGTTGCACTCCGTCGCAGGCTACTTTATCAAGCAGATTGATGGCTTCCCCGTCAGCTGTGGTGTAATCGCAGCTGAGCGGCTGCACGGCTCGAAACATCATCTCCTCAACGTCCAGTTCAGTCATGCCTGCGGCTGAAGCAAGCTCATGAAGCCTGGGCGGACGGCCTAATAGCTGGGTCAGCTCACGCTGGCAGCGCTTGAGTTTGCTGAGGGCGGCCGTGATTGGTGCTGGTAGGCGAATCGTGCGGCTCTTATTCTTGATTGCTTGAGTGATGCCCTCCCGTATCCACCAGTAGGCGTAGGTAGAAAACTTATATCCACGACTGGGATCAAATTTTTCCACGCCTCGCACCAGGCCAATCGTGCCCTCCTGGATCAGATCTGCAAGCTCAAAGCTGCTGTTGGTGTAGTTCTTGGCTATTGAAACCACCAAGCGCAGATTCGCCGAAACCATTCTTTCCTTGGCCTGCCTGCCATCTCGGATCCTGGCTTGAAGCTCATCTATTTCCAGATCGACAGCAACAGCAAAGTCTTGGTCATTTGGGGCAACCCCGCCAGCCCTCAAGGTGAGCTCCTCGCGAACCTCATCGAGTGCGACCAGTTGTTGAACCTGGCGCCCAAGGGTGATCTCCTGCTCGGCGCTCAACAACGGCACCCTGCTGATGTCGCGCATGTAGGAGCGCAACAAATCTCGGCCATGGCTGCCATCTAGAGGGTGATCGCCGCTCAAAACGAAGCGAGTGGGCATGGGCGAGGTCTGGGTGATCGTCAGAGTTTCGAAACCTTAGGGGCTGGATACCCTGATCTGCCGGCCACCTCTAGCTTTGCTGCCCAGCTTGAATGGCAAAGCCTGACTGCAGCTCCTTTGCGCCCCTGGAATTCCATTCCGATTACTGAGGTTGATGAACCGCTGCAGAAAATCCCAACGGCCTTGCTGCGGCTCGAACCCCATCCCTACGCGGTCCTGGGAGCGCCCTATGGGCCTGATGCATCTCCATTTCGGCTGCGGCAAGGCGTGGTCACCCGCCTGCTGCAAGCCCAGCAGGAGCTGCAGAAGGAGCAGCCTGGCTGGAGCTTGGCGATTTTTGATGCCTGGAGGCCCGTGGCCGTGCAGCGCTTCATGGTGCGCCACTCCCTAGTGGCCGAGTGTGGCCGAATCGGCATCAACCCCGACCATCCCTCCTTAGAGCGAGATCGGGCAGAGGCTGCCGTGGGCCGCTTCTGGGCCCCTCCCAGCGATGATCCGGCCACCCCACCACCCCACAGCACCGGAGCCGCCGTGGATCTCACCCTCGCTGATGCTGGCGGCCAGGCCCTGGCGATGGGGGGAGAGATCGATGCGATTGGCAGGGTTTCCGAACCCTTATTTCATCAAGCTGCCGCCTTGGCTGATTCCAGCAGCCCTGCCGCTGTCTGGCACCAGCGGCGCCAGTTGCTGGCCAGGGTGATGGCTGGGGCAGGATTTGAGCAGCACCCCAACGAGTGGTGGCACTTCAGCTGGGGGGATCAGCTGTGGGCCTGGCGTAGCGGCGCCAGGGAGGCCTTTTATGGACGAGTAGGTGATTCGGCCAGTTCCCGGCTCAGCTGAGCGGCCTGTTCCGGGCTCAGCAACTGGCGGCTTACGCAGCGGCTGAGGGTTTTGACTGTCATCTCCAGCTGAATCTGGCGTAGGTATGCCAGCACGGCATCACCCTGGTCCGCAAAGGGCTGCAGTTGCTGCTGAAAGGCGGTTCGAATCCGCTCCGAATCGCAAGTGCTCAGATCGGGGTCGTAGAGCGTTTGGCGTGAGGCAGGTGGTGGTGACTGTTGCCGGCCCTGAGCCAAGAGGGGAGCCCTTATCAAAGCCACCTGAAATGTGAAGGAGAGGAACAGGGCAAAGCGGGCCCAGCTCATCCAGCCGCTGCTTCTAGCCATTGCTGCACGGTGTCACGGCCACTGTTGACCACAAAATCACCAAAGCTGCGGCGGCCGCCGGCACTCTGCCAAGCCTTCAGCAGCGGTTCGAGGGTGGTTTCTAGATCATCCAGCGGCATTTTCTCTAGGTAGGGCTCCGCTAGTCGGCTGAGGTTGGGGGTGCCCCCCAGCCACAACTGATATTGGTCGACACCACTGCCAACCAGGCCGATCTCAGCCATGTAGGGACGGGCGCAGCCATTGGGGCAGCCGGTGATGCGCACTAGCACCGAGCGGGAAATCTCAAGGCGCTTGAGCTGGGCTTCCAGCCGCTCCAGCACGCTTGGCAGGATGCGCTCAGCTTCCGTAACAGCGAGACCACATAGGGGCAGGGCCGGACAGGCCAGTGCGTGCCGCTGCAGCGGTGCAGGTGCTTCCGGTGCATCCATACCAAGCTCTGCCAAAGCAGCACGGATGGTGGAGCGCTGGGAGGTGCCGATGTTGCAGAGCAGCAGATCCTGGTTGGGGGTGAGTCGCACCTCCAGCTTGTAGGTGTCGACCAGTCGACGTAAACCGCTCTTGAACTCACCTGAAAGGCGACCGCACAGCACCGGCAGGCCCACAAACCAGAGGCCACGGCTCTGGCGATGCCAGCCGAGGTAATCCTCGAGCTTGGTTTTTGGCTCTAGCCGCATCGCCTTGATCGGGTGGGCGAAATAGCGCTCCTGCAGCTCCTGACGGAACCAATCGACACCCCGGTCGTGGATCAAATACTTCATCCGGGCATGACGCCGTTGCTCCCGGTCGCCATGGTCCCGCTGGAGGGCCACGATCGCCTGCAGCAGTTCAAGCACGTGCCCGTAGGCCACATAGCCGAGGCGGTCCGCTGTACGGGCGAAGGTCTCCTCCTTGTTGTGGGTGCGGCCCATGCCACCACCTACGTAAACGTTGCATCCGAGGGGGCTGCCTTGGGGGTCACAGAACAGCACCAAGCCGATGTCCTGGGTCAGCAGGTCCACCGAGTTGTCGCCGGGAACGGTGACTGCAACCTTGAATTTTCGGGGCAGGTAGGTGCCGCCATAGAGCGGTTCGGCCGCATCACCGCTGAAGACAGCACCCTCCTGCTGCAGTGCCTTGATCTTGGCTACCGCTGGGCTGGGCTTGATTCTGTAGCTGAGCTCACCATCAACCCAGAGGTCGAGGTAGGAACCCTCAGCTGCCTGGGGGGCGAGCAAATCAGCGATGTCGTCGGCAAGCTTGCGAGCTGCCGGGTATGCCCCCTTTTCAAAGGGTGCTGCCGGGGCCATCACATTGCGGTTGATATCGCCACAGGCAGCCAGGGTCGAGCCCAGTTCGCGCACGATCGTGCCAATAACCTCTTTGAGGTTCTCCTTTCGGACGCCATGCATTTGAAATGCTTGGCGAGTGGTGACCCGCAAGCTGCCGTTGCCCAGCCGGTCTGCAAGCTCGTCTATCGCCAGAAAGAGCGTCCCAGGTACTCGGCCACCGGGATTGCGCAGCCGCAGCATCATCTGCCAATCCTTCTCCGCGCCCTTGCGTCGGTTTTCGCGGTCGTCCTGCTGGTAACTGCCGTGAAACTTCAGGATCTGGACAGCACCTTCCGTGAAATTGGCGGAGTCGTTGCCGAGCTCCGTCAGCAATGGCTCTTTCAGATGGCCACTGCTGTCCTTGAGCTGCTCAAATTTGGAGGCGGCCGGCTTGACTTCGGGCATCAGGTCCTTTGCACAACGCTCGGCACATCAATGAAGCTAGCGAACGGCGTTCAATACAGTCGTCTTGTGTTGCCCTGCCGCCGTGTCGACTTTTTTGCTCGAAATCGGCACTGAGGAACTTCCGGCCGATTTTGCCCGGCTAGCCCTGCCCCAGCTGGAGCAGCTAGTGCGCCGCGATCTCGCCACCCTGAGGCTTAGTCACGCCGGCATCTACTGCACAAGTACGCCTCGCCGATTGGTGGTCAGCGTGACTGGGCTGCCGCATCGCCAGCCAGACCTGGAGGAGGAGCGCAAGGGCCCTCCCCAGGCCCAGGCACTAAAGGATGGCGAGCCAACTGCTGCAGCCCTTGGCTTTGCGAAACGCTGTGGCGTCGCTCCCGAGGCCCTGGAAATTCGTGACACGCCTAAGGGGCCGTTTTTATTTGCCAGCTGCCTCGAACCAGGGCAGTCCACCACCGATGTGCTGGCAATCCAGGTACCCCTCTGGATTGAGGCCCTGCAGGGACGCCGCTTCATGCGCTGGGGGGAGGGGGAGAGTCGCTTCTCCAGGCCAGTGAGGTGGCTTGTGGCTCTGCTCGATGCCGAGCTGGTGCCCGTAAGCCTCATGGGCAGTGATCCGGTAGTGACGGCGGGCCGGGAGAGCCGGGGCCACCGCCTGCATCAGGCCAGTGTGACCATTTCTAGCGCCGAGGCCCATACCGAGCTGCTGGCCGCAGCCGGGGTGGAGGTTGATCGCGATCGCCGTGGAGCTCTGATCCGCAGCGCTGTTGAGGCTGCAGCCTCAACCCATAACGCCGATGCCGATCTGCCGGAGACGCTCTTCCAGGAACTGATTGACCTAGTCGAATCACCCACCTTGCTTGAGGGGCATTTCGACGAGCACTATCTAGGCCTGCCAGCCGAGGTGCTCAGCACCGTGATGCGCTCGCACCAACGCTATGTGCCCCTTTATGCAAAGGGCCATAACCTTGATCCCCTGGCCCTTGATGCCCGAGCCAGCCTGTTGCCACGCTTTTTGTGCGTCAGCAACGCCCTGCCTGAAGCCGCTGCCAGCGTGGCGCGTGGCAACGAGAGGGTGCTGAAGGCTCGACTGGCCGACGCTGAATTCTTTGTACGGGCTGACCGCAATGTCGCCAGTATTGATCGCAGGTCGCAGCTAGGGCGTGTCACCTTCGCTGAGGGCTTGGGCTCCCTGCTAGATCGCACTGAGCGGCTCGAATGGTGCACCGACGTCCTACTTGAGCAGCTCGAGCTCTCCTCCAGCTGTGGCAGCCATGCCCGTCGGGCGGCCCATCTCTGCAAACACGACCTTGTGAGCCAGATGGTGGGTGAATTCCCAGAGCTGCAGGGGGCAATGGGGGGCAAATACCTGGTGGCAGAGGGAGAGCCCTATCAGGTAGGCCTAGCTGTGCTGGAGCACTACTTACCGCGTGGTGCGGGCGACGCCCTACCAAGCTCCGATGCGGGAGCTGTTGTCGCCTTAGCTGAGCGCCTGGAGTTGCTCTTAAGCATTTACGCCAAGGGCGAACGTCCTACCGGCTCCTCCGATCCCTACGCCCTGCGCCGGGCGGGTCAAGGCCTGCTGCAAATTTTGTGGAATAAGGGCTGGCGCCTGGATCTGCTCGCCCTGTTGCAGCGCTCATGTCAGCACTGGGCTGAGCTGCTGCCCCACTACACCGTTGATGCGGAGGGATTAACCACTGAGCTCGCCGACTTTCTGCGCCAGCGACTGGTGAGCCTGCTCGAAGAAGGTGGGATGGATAGCGACCTAGTGCAAGCGGTGGCTGGGCAAACGGGAGATCAAGGGCGGGTGCTTTCCGATCCAGAGGATGGACGGCAACGAGTTGCCCTGCTTATGGAGCTGCGCAGCTCGGGTCAGTTGGCAGCGGTGCAGGCGGTAGTTACCCGTGCAGCGCGGCTCGCAAACCAGGCCGATCTGCCAAGCAGCGTGCTTTGTGCCGAGGTAGTAGTCGATCCTGGCCTATTCGAAAAAAGCAGTGAGGCAGCCATGTTGGCGGTGCTCAACAAGCTTGAGCCCTTCGCCACCAGTAGCGCCCACGATCGCTACCGCGACCTGGCTGGAGGACTTTCGGCTGGCGCCCCAGCCCTGGCGGCCTTCTTTGATGGCGAGCAGAGCGTGATGGTGATGGCCGAAGATGGAGCGGTACGCAAAAACCGTCTCCATTTGCTTGGGGTGCTGCGCAATCAAGCTGCCGTATTGGCTGACTTCAGTCGCATCGTGGGATGAGATTCCCGTAGAGTGTTTACCTGTTATTGAACAAAATGCCTGTCCAAATTGAGGGTAATAATTGAGTTTACTTCCTTCGCCACAGGCCCAATCGCTACAGACACCTGCACCACAGGCCCCGCCGGCGATTTCCCCTCGCCGCCGAGATTTTCAGCTCGAGGCTTTTCGCCAAGGCGATGACCGTATCGCCAGCTGGCAGCTAATCAATACCCTCGTGCCGACAGCCCTGCTGTGGGTATCCGTGCCAACGCTCGCTGCCGCCGGGCCTGCTCTACGACTACTGCTGCTGCCAGTGCTGCTGTTACTAGTCCTCTTTTCAGCGCGCTCATTCGCGCTCATGCACGATTGTGGACACGAATCTCTCTTCAAAACTCGCTGGTTAAACAGGCCCGTTGGTTTTCTCCTGGGTTGCTTAAATGCAATCCCCCAACATCCCTGGTCCCGCGGCCACGCTTTTCACCATAAACATAACGGCAACTGGGATCGCTACCGGGGCCCATCAGCGCTGCTGACCCTTAGCGACTACCTGGCCCTATCACCACGCCAACGCTGGTTTTATGGACTTAGCCGCCACCCTCTGATGCTGTTTCCAGGTGGTTGCTACTACCTACTGGTTCGGCCAAGGCTTGAGCTTGTGCTCGGTGTAGCTGAATGGCTGACATCTATGGCATCCCATCTAGGCCAAAAGGGGCTAGCTGGCCTTGCCGAGCTGCCAGAGCTGAACCGTAATTTTCGCTCCAGCCATTGGTACACATCGGCTGAGTGCATAGATCTTTTTGCTAATAATCTGGTGGTACTCACTAGTTGGTGGCTCATGGGATCCTGGCTTGGTCATGGTCTGTTTTGGAGCTGCTATCTATTTGTAATGACTTTGTCGGCAGCATTATTTCTCTGCATCTTTTTCGTTCAACACAATTTTGCAGATTCCTATGCCAGCGGCAACGAAGGATGGGACTATCAGCGTGGCGCCCTAGAAGGCAGTAGTAACTTGGAAATGCCAGCAATCCTCAATTGGTTTTGGGCAGACATCTCCTTCCACAGCATTCATCACCTCTGCGAAAGAATTCCTAACTACCGTCTGCGGGCATGCCACGAAGCAAATGCGGTGCTACTTGAGGATTGCACGCGATTACGCCTTGAAGATTTCCCCAGCAGCTTTAGATACGTTCTGTGGAATTCAGATACAAAAAAATTGCTCACATTAACCGAAGCCAATGTGAGCGTTGCAAACTGCTAATCAAAATTTTTAGGTGAACAATCTAATCGAAATCAATCCTTAGCAGCCAGTGCCGGTTCGCGGTCGTGATCAGGCTCTGCGTTATTTGCAGGCATTGCGTTAGTTTTGCGAGATTTAACACCAACCTTGATGCCACCCTTAATGGTGCTGACCGCCAGCATGGCATTAACTTCGGCTTCGCCTCGTACTGCGCTATCTACAGGCTTGTAGCCCTGAGGAGCAAGGGCATTGCCCCTAAGCACCGAGCCCAGGGTGAGCAGCGTAAGTTTCAACTGCTGCCAAGGATTCATCATTACCACCCGCTTATAAAGATAACTGTCGAAGGTGAGGCGTTGAACGTCCTTGTCGTCGCACATTTCGACAAATGCTTCACGAGCAGCATCGTTTCGGTAGAAAATATTTTGAAGAATCTCGAGAACTTTATAGGTAGCCCCATATTGGCGATCCCATTTCTTCAGGTATTTTTTAAGGTCTGCTTCTGTAGGAACCTTGCCACCACCGGCACTTGATTCAACGATCTGTTCGGCACACATGCGGCCGCTTTTAGCTGCAAAATAAATACCCTCGCCAGAGCTCTTGGTGACATAGCCAGCCGCATCACCAACTAGTGCCATGAGGCCAACCACCCGACGGGGGCGGGGATGTTCCGGGATCGGATGAGCCTCGACTTTGATTACTTCGCCGTTGACTAACCGTTTTTTGGCCCGTTCGCGGATACCCTCCTGAAGTCCCTTAATCAACCCTTGGTTTTGTTGCATGGTTCCGGTACCAACCGCCACGTGGTCGTACTTGGGAAACACCCAGGCATAAAAGTCAGGCGATACATCTGTACCTACATACATCTCAGCCAAGTTTTCGTAGTACTTCATCTCCTCGGCAGGCAGCCTGATGCGCTCCTGGAAGGCAATGGCTACGTTGTAGTCGCCGGCATCCATCGCCTTGGCAACTCGACTATTAGCTCCATCAGCCCCCACAATCAAATCAACCTCAAGAGTCTTGGTTTCACCTGTTGCTTCACCAGCACAGTAATCAGAATAGGTAAGCTTATAAGGGCCCTGTCGGTTGGCACCAGTATCAATTTTGGTAACCAAGCCGTTCACGAGCTGGGCACCTAGTTCGGCAGCTCGGTTGCGAAGAAAGGCGTCCATTACCTCCCTGCGGCACATGCCAATATATTCATTCTCATTTTCTAAATTAATATCCACCTCCCTGTTTGAGGGGGAGATCATTTTCATGTTACGCACCTTGCGGTCGATGATCGACTCAGGCAAGTCGAATTCCTCAACCATGCAAAGAGGAATGGCCCCGCCACATGGCTTGGCGTTGTCGAGCTTGCGCTCAAAAATCCAGGTTTGAATACCGGCCTTGGCAAGCACCTCAGCCGCACAGGATCCACTGGGGCCGCCACCCACAACCGCGACTCGCAACATCAAAAAAACGCTCCGCCAATATGGATGCTGCTGGGAAGCTAACACCGATAACCGGTCAGGTGGTGGGCAATCCGACCTCCCCGCCTAGGATCTTCATTGGTTGTGTTTAGGAAGATTGATCGGTGCCAGGCAGGGAACCCGCGTGACGCATCGCAATTCCCGCAGGCCAGGCCAACCCTTAGCCATGGGTGACATTCCTGTCGCCCGCCGCACCAGCCCGACTTCAGCCAAGGCCAACCGCTGGCTACTAGGAGTCAGCGTGGGCACAGGCTCGCTTTTGATCGCCCTTGCCCTAGTTGTGGTTTGGCGCCCAGGGCCGCTGCAACGCCTATTGGCCCCACCGCCAGTGAGGGGACTAGACGCGCGTACAGGCCTTGATGGTCGCCTGCTGGGCCATTTCCCCTATGGCGAGCTGGCCGCCTCCAAACGTGTGGCGATTGCCCCTGGGCTAAGCCTGCATCGAGACGCAGCAGCAGCTCTTCTGGCCATGCAGCGTGATGCAGCTAGTAGCGGGGTCGAGCTAGTGGTACTGAGCGCCTTCCGATCTCATACGCTTCAAAAAGAACTCTTTTTTGAAGTGAAATCGGATCGCAACCAGAGCGCTCGAGAAAGGGCCATGGTTAGCGCCCCGCCAGGGTTTTCTGAGCACAGCACCGGCTTCGCCATCGATCTCGGCGATGCCCTGGCACCAGCCACCAACCTCTCACCAAGCTTCGACCAAACCGCAGCCTATGCCTGGCTGCAGGCCAATGCAGCTCGCTATCACTTCACCCTCTCCTTCCCCCGGGGTAATTCCCAGGGGGTGAGTTACGAGCCCTGGCATTGGCGATTCGAGGGCAGCGCCGAGGCCCTGCAGTTGTTTGAGCCCGCCCAGCGGTTGGCGCGCTGATGACTATTCCGGAACTTCTTGCCCCTGCGGGTAATTGGCAGGCCCTGCGCGCTGCGGTAGCAAATGGCGCCGACGCTGTTTATTTCGGTGTGGAGACATTCAACGCCCGCATGCGGGCCGCCAATTTTGAGCAGGAGGAATTGCCAGAACTCATGCACTGGCTGCATCGGCGGGGTGTGAAGGGATTTCTCACCGTCAATGTGCTCGTGTTCAGCGATGAGCTGGTTGAGGCGGCAAGTTTGATCAGGGCTGCGGCTGCGGCCCATGTCGATGGCCTAATTGTTCAGGACGTTGGCCTGGCCCGGCTGGCGCGCAGGCTGGCGCCCGAACTGGCTGTGCACGGATCCACTCAGATGTCGATCACCAGCGCCGCAGGGGTTGCCATGGCCGCAGAGCTTGGTTGTGCCCGGGTCGTGCTTGCACGGGAGCTGACTCTCACCGACCTAGGCCGCCTGCAAAGTCAGCTGCAGCAGCGCCAGTTGGCCATGCCCCTGGAAGTGTTTGTGCATGGCGCACTATGCGTTGCCTATTCGGGCCAGTGCCTCACCAGCGAAGCCCTGGGCCAGCGCAGTGCAAACCGGGGCGAGTGTGCCCAGGCTTGCCGCTTGCCCTACCAGCTCATTGTTGACGGCGAAGAACGCGATCTTCAAGACCAGCGATATCTGCTCTCACCCCAGGATCTATCAGCCTGGGAGCTTTTGCCCCAGCTCGAGCAGATCGGCATCGCCAGCCTCAAGATCGAGGGGCGCCTTAAGGACGCCACCTACGTGGCAGCCGTTACCGATGCCTACCGGCAAGGACTCGATCGTTTAGCCGAGGGCCTACCCAGCGCGCCCCAGTCAGCTGAGCAGAAGCGCTCCCTGGAGTTGAGCTTCTCGCGGGGGCTTTCCACAGGGTGGTTGGGGGGCCTCGACCATCAGGCGCTCGTGCACGGCCGCTGGAGCAAAAAGCGTGGCCCGCAGATTGGGGTATTCGAGCGCGTGAGTGCCGACGGCTGGTGGAGCATCCAGACGCAGGCGGATCTGAAACCAGGCGATGGTCTTGTGTTTGAGGCCGCTGGATATGGTCCCCTAGAGGCACCAGCCGAAATTGGCGGCCGGCTGATGGCTGTGCAGCAGCGCCCGATGGGCCGGCTAGCCGTACGGCTCGGCCCTGGCCGGATCGAAGCCCGCGGGCTGTCAGCGGGTAGCCCTTGCTGGCTTACCAGCGATCCCGCCCTTGAAGGTCAATGGCAGCGCATGGCTGGCCAGGCAACTCCGGAATGCAGCCGAGGC
Organism: Cyanobium sp. WKJ7-Wakatipu; assembly: GCF_024345355.1. Classification (NCBI taxonomy): domain Bacteria; kingdom Bacillati; phylum Cyanobacteriota; class Cyanophyceae; order Synechococcales; family Prochlorococcaceae; genus Cyanobium; species Cyanobium sp. WKJ7-Wakatipu. The sequence continues at coordinate 84,419 of NZ_JAGQAY010000001.1, read as the reverse complement.
TTGCGGCTTCGCCTGCAAGGACGGCTTGGCGAGCCCTTGGTGCTGCAGGTTGAGTGGGCAGAGGGGCTCGATCCAGCAAGAACTGCGCAAATAAAGCTGCTCTCCGCCTCGGCCCTGCAGGCAGCCAGCGAGCAAGCCCTAGACACCTCCAGACTTCAAGCCCAGCTGGGGCGCCTTGGCGGCACCTGCTGGAAGTTGGAGCGGCTTGAGCCTGCTCTCGAGGGAGCCCTTTTTCTGCCGATAGCCCAGCTCAATAAGTTGCGCCGCGAGCTAGTTGAGGCGCTGGCCTCAATTGAGCCGGGCCTCAGCTGCTCGCAGGCCCCCTTTGCAGAGGACACAACTGAGTTCACCGAGTTACTGCAGAGTCTTTCAAGACCTGCCCATGCTTCGCCCCTATCTGGGCCTGGTTCGGGCACGGCTGTGAATTCGGAGCCGCAGTTGGTTGTGCTGGTGCGCAGCCTTGAGCAATTGAAGGCCCTGCGGGATCAACCAGTTGCGTCAGTTATTGCTGACCTAGATCAGCCGGCCGAGCTGCGCGAGGCGGTGGCAATCGGCCGTGGCTGCTGGCCTGGAGGCATTTGGCTGGCTGGGGCTCGGATCACACGGACTGATGAGCGCTGGACCCTGGACCCCCTGGTGCGGGCGGCCCCCGATGGCTACCTGGTGCGCAATGCAGACCAGCTCGAGGTGCTCACACCCCTTGCTCCCTGCTGTGGCGATTTTTCTTTGAATGTCGCCAATCCACTTTCGGCCGCATGGTTTCTGGACCATTGGAAGCTGCAGCGAATCACCGCCAGCTACGACCTTGATCTCAAGCAGATGCTGGCCCTGGTGCGGGGCTGCCCCCCCGGCCAGGTTGAGGTAACGGCCCACCAGCACATGCCCCTGTTCCACATGGAGCACTGCCTCTTTTGCGCCTTCCTATCCGACGGACACGACCACACCGACTGCGGCCGCCCTTGCGAAAAGCACACGGTGCTTCTGCGTGATCGCAGCGGCAGTGAGCACCCGCTGCGGGCAGATCTTGGCTGCCGTAACACCTTGTTCAATGGCCGAGCTCAGACAGCTGCTGAGGCCCTGCCCCAGTTGATGCGTGCTGGGGTGAGGCAGTTCCGAATTGAGTTGCTGCAGGAATCAGCAGCCGAGAGCCAGCATCGGGTGCAGCAATATTCAGCGGCCCTGCGTGGTGAGATCAGCGGACGCAGCCTCTGGCAGCAGGAACAGTTGGACAGCCGTCTTGGCGTGACCCGGGGCAGCCTCAAAAGCGGTAGGGGTGTGGGATAGAGTTGGATCATGGCTTCAAGTCTGCGTAAACGTTCCATCAAACGTTCCGTCTACATAAACTTCAAGTCAACAGATTCCATTCAACGTAAAAGTAGGGTTTTATTTGTATGAGCGGTGCACACCCAGGTACGCCGATTCGCAACATTGCGATCATTGCCCACGTTGACCATGGCAAAACCACATTGGTGGATGCCATGCTCACCCAATCGGGCATCTTCCGCGAGGGAGAGGCGGTTCCGACCTGTGTGATGGACTCGAACGATCTTGAGCGTGAGCGCGGGATCACAATTCTTTCCAAAAATACCGCCGTCGATTACGAAGGAATTCGTATCAACATCGTTGACACTCCTGGCCACGCTGATTTCGGCGGCGAGGTGGAGCGGGTTCTCGGCATGGTTGATGGCTGCCTGCTGATCGTTGATGCCAACGAGGGGCCCATGCCCCAGACCCGATTTGTGCTTAAAAAGGCCCTCGAGAAAGGGCTACGTCCAATCGTTTTCGTAAACAAGATCGACCGGGTCCGAGTTGACCCCGAGGTGGCTGTAGACAAGGTTCTCGACTTGTTCCTTGAGCTGGGTGCCGACGACGATCAGTGCGATTTCCCCTATTTGTTTGGGAGCGGCATGGGCGGCTACGCCAAGCCAGACATGAAAACCGAGAGCGACAATATGAAGCCGCTCTTCGATGCAATTCTTCGGCACGTCCCGCCCCCGGTGGGCGATCCCGAGAAGCCGCTGCAGCTTCAAGTCACCACCTTGGACTACTCCGACTTTTTGGGTCGGATCATGATCGGTCGCATCCACAACGGCACTATCAGGGCTGGCCAACCTGCGGCCCTTATCCGTGACGACGGCAGCATCAAGCGCAGCCGCATCAGCAAGTTGCTTGGCTTCCAGGGTCTGCAGCGGGTTGAGATTGAGGAGGCCAGCGCTGGCGATCTCGTGGCCGTGGCCGGCTTTGACGAGGTCAATATTGGTGAGACGATTGCCTGCCCCGATCACCCTGAGGCCCTGCCCCTGATTCGGGTTGACGAACCCACCCTGCAGATGACTTTCGTCATCAATGACTCTCCCTTCGCTGGCAAGGAGGGCAAATTCGTGACCAGCCGTCAGGTGCGGGATCGCCTGCAGAAGGAGCTTCTCACCAACGTCGCCCTGCGGGTAGAGGACACCGACTCACCCGATCGCTGGGCTGTCAGCGGCCGTGGTGAATTGCACCTCGGCATCCTGATCGAAACGATGCGTCGTGAAGGCTATGAATTCCAAGTATCCCAGCCCCAGGTGATTTTCCGCACCATTGATGGCACCCCATCAGAGCCCTACGAAACATTGGTTTTGGATGTGCCTGAGGAGTCGGTGGGCGGCTGCATTGAAAAGCTCGGCGTCCGCAAAGCCGAGATGCAGAATATGGAAAATACAAACGACGGACGCACCCAGCTTGAGTTTGTGGTGCCAGCTCGAGGGCTGATTGGCTTCCGCGGCGAATTCATCCGAGCCACAAGGGGCGAAGGGATCATGAGCCACTCCTTCCTCGACTACAGGCCTATGCAGGGAGACATGGAAAACCGCCGTAATGGTGTGTTGATTGCCTTTGAGGAAGGCACAGCCACCTTCTATGCACTTAAGGGTGCGGAAGATCGCGGCCAGTTCTTCATTACGCCTAGTACCAAGGTCTACAAGGGGATGATTGTTGGCGAACACAACCGACCACCCGACCTAGAGCTCAACGTTTGCAAAGCAAAGCAGGTGACCAACATCCGCTCGGCTGGTGCAGAGGTGCTCGACACCCTGCAGGCACCTATCCAGATGACCCTGGAGCGGGCTCTTGAGTACATCGGACCCGATGAAATGCTTGAGGTCACACCCCAATCGATCAGACTGCGCAAACTGCCTTCCAAAAAGGCCGCTAAGCGCTGATCAGTGCGCCCGAATTCTGAGCAGCAGTTTTTAAGCGAAGAGCAGGAATTATTGGCCGACACCCGCTTGGGCGAGGCCATATTCTTGTTTAACAGCGCTGACTGGTATGCCTGCCACGACGGCTTCGAAGCCCTTTGGCATGAGACCGCTGGCCCCATGAGGCCGGTTTTGCAAGGAATTCTGCAGATCGCCGTGGCTGAACTGCACCTTGAACGGGGAAATTCCCGCGGCGCCACAATCTTGATGGGTGAGGGTCTCGGCCGCCTTAAGGCTTGTGCGCCGAACTCCCTAGGCATTGATTTAGCCGCCTTGATCGACTCATCTACGCAGCGTCTGCTGGCGTTGCAGCAACAGAGGTCAATTAAGGGCTTGGAATCGCCCAGATTGGTTGGGACAGCGCCCCAAAACCCTTCTGTTGATTAAAAATTACGCCATGTCCCATACCCAACTGTTGCTATATCCCCTTGTGCGCTCCGCGCTCTTGCGGCTGACGGCCCTGCCCCTTTCCCTCTCGGCAATGTTGGCCCCTGCGCTTGCAGCCCCCGCCGTGGTGACTCCCACCAGCGGACTGGTAACAATTGAATCCGACCTGCAAAAGGCCGATAACAGCACCGGTGTTGTGACAGCAACCGGCAATGTGCGCATCGTTTACCCCGACCAACGGGTGGTAGCCACGGCCCGTCAGGCCCAGTACTTCAGTCGTGAGGGGAGGGTGGTGCTCAGCGGTGATGTGGATGTAATTCAAGATACGGGTCACAGCATCCAGGCTGAAAGGCTGGTGTATCTGGTGGAGAGGGAGCGGATCGTGGCTGAGCCGGCCCCTGGTCAACAGGTGATCACCCACTACCGAATGAGTGCACCTACAGCAAAGGAAGGCCTGATGCCATGAGTCTTGAGCTCGTAAATGTGGCGCTGGCCATCGGTGGCCGACTGCTGGTCAACCACGTATCCCTACAGCTTGAGCCAGGTGAAGTAGTAGGCCTGCTTGGTCCCAACGGAGCGGGCAAAACCACCACCTTTGGTTTGGTGACTGGCTTATTGCGCCCTGACTCCGGCCAGGTGTTGATGGATGGCAAGGCAATCGAAAAACTGCCCATGCCCCAACGGGCCCGCCTAGGTATTGGCTACCTGCCGCAGGAGCCCAGCGTCTTTCGCCAGCTAAGTGTGCGTGACAACCTGAGCCTTGCCCTGCAGGAAAGTGCCACCCCGATGGAGTTGAGGCGCCAGCGTCTCAATGGCTTAATCGAGGATTTTCACCTCAGCGAATTTCAAAACCGCAAGGGATATCAGTTGTCCGGAGGCGAGCGACGGCGCTGCGAAGTTGCCCGGGCATTGGCCGTGAGAATTGAGGGTCCCCGCTATCTGCTGCTGGATGAGCCTTTTGCGGGAGTCGACCCAATCGCGGTGTCGGATCTGCAGCAGTTGATCCACCAGCTCAAGGGGCGGGGCATGGGGCTGCTGATTACAGACCACAACGTGCGCGAAACCCTGGCGATCACCGATCGGGCCTACATCCTTTCTGAGGGATCGATTTTGGCTGCCGGCAGCTCTCAGCAGGTGGGGTCCGATCCCCTGGTCCGCCGCCACTACCTCGGAGAATCCTTCCAGCTATGAGTTGGTCACACCGCGCACGCCAGCAGCTGCTGACCCCTTGGCGCCAGCTACCCCTGCTGGATCGCTGGCTGCTAGCCGAACTGATCGGCCCCCTGATTTTCGGTGTAGCCGCATTCACCGCCGTATCCCTTTCAGTGGGTGCCGTATTTGAGCTTGTCCGCCGGGTTGCGGAATCGGGGCTGCCCCTAGATGTGGCCGTGCGGGTGCTGGTGCTGGAGATGCCCTCCTTTCTGGTGCTCTCCTTCCCCATGGCCACGCTGATGGCCACCTTGCTCACCTATTCAAAGCTTTCAGGCAATAGTGAGCTCACCGCCCTGCGCAGTGTGGGGGTTGCCACTTGGCGAATGGTGGTGCCCGCTGTTGCTATCGCGCTGGTGATGACCATGCTCACCTTCACCTTCAACGAGGCAATCGTGCCGCGCACCTTGGTTGAGGCTAAAAACACCCTCAACCGGGCGATTGGTCGTGCCGTAGCTGGCGAGCAGAAAGACAACGTCATGTTCTCTAAATACGGTGAGATACAGGCTGAAGACGGCAGCACGGAGCGGGGCCTTACCCACTTTTTCTATGCCCAACGCTTCAATAAAGGGGTGATGGAGCGGGTCACCCTGCTTGACCTTTCACGCCGAGATCAACGGGTGCTGCTCAGTGCCGATCGGGCCCGCTGGAGCGAGGCCGATGCCCAGTGGGAATTCCTTGATGGCCATGTCTTTGGGGTCACGGAGGGATCGGACAGCTCCACCACTTCAGCTGATTTCGACCGCTATCTATACCCCCTTGGTAGTCAGCCGCTCCAGGTTGCCAAGCTGCCAAAGGATTCCAATTCAATGACAATCGGCCAAGCGCGAACCGCCGAGCGGCTGCTCAGAGAGGCCAGTGATCTCCAGGGTGCCCGCAAGCTTCGGGTTCGCATCCAGGAGAAGTTTGCCTTCCCCGCGGTCTGCTTGGTGTTTGGCTTAATTGGTAGCAGCCTTGGAGTGCGACCCCATTCGCGCCGCAGCGGTAGCCAAGGTTTCGGGCTCAGCGTCCTGCTGATCTTTGGCTACTACCTGGTGGCGTTTGTTTTCAGTTCGCTCGGGGTCAAGGGAACGCTCAGTCCCTACTTCTCCGCCTGGCTGCCAGTGGTGATCGGTTTGGGTGGCGGCGTGTATCTGTTACGCCAGGCCAGCCGCTAACAGCACCTGCCATTCGCCAAACTGAGCAGATATCGAGTCGTTGCCCGTGCCCGCCCTGTTGAACGACCCAGTGCTTGGACTGGGTCTGACGGCGTTTGCCCTCCTGCTGGTCGCCCTGCCGCTGGCCTTCTGGTCCCTTAGCGGCGGCCGATCGAGCACGGCGGTACGCCTGCTTGTTGCCGGCGCCAATCTCTGCCTCACGGCCCAATTGGTCTTGCGCTGGTGGGAATCGGGCCATTTCCCGATCAGCAACCTCTACGAATCCCTCTGCTTTCTCGCCTGGGGCTGCACCCTCACCCAGCTACTGGTGGAGCGCAGCTGGCCTTCGCCGTTGGTGCCTGCTGCGGCTACGCCCATGGCCCTCGGCTGTGTGGCTTTTGCAAGCTTCGCTCTGCCGGATCGGCTCCAGGAAGCCTCGCCCCTGGTGCCGGCCCTGCGCTCTAGCTGGCTAGTGATGCACGTGAGCGTGATCATGATCAGCTATGCGGCCCTGCTGGTGGGGTCATTGCTTTCGTTGGCGGTGCTATTCACTGACCGCGGCAATTCGATGGAACTGCGCAGCAGCTCCATCGGCAGTGGCGGCTATCGCCAGGCCCAACTGGCTACACCCCAGCTGCAACTAAGCAGCGTGGCCATGCCAGCGGTTGAACAGCTTGATTCACTCAGCTACCGCACGATCACAGTGGGCTTCCTGCTGCTGTCGGTTGGTCTGGTAAGTGGAGCGGTGTGGGCCAACGAGGCCTGGGGCAGCTGGTGGAGCTGGGATCCAAAGGAAACGTGGGCCCTGATCTGCTGGCTCGTCTACGCCGCCTATCTGCACACTCGCTTGATCCGTGGCTGGCAGGGCCGCAAGCCTGCCCTCGTAGCCGCAGCGGGGTTGGTTGTGATCGTGGTTTGCTATATCGGTGTAAATCTGCTGGGCATTGGCCTGCACAGCTACGGGTGGTTCTTTGACAGCTAAGGCTTAAGCGCCACCATTCGAAATAGATTAAGAGTGAAAACTTATCTGCCCCCCCGCACTCGGGCGAGGGGGGATTTTTATTAGTCAGATGCTCATGCGCCAGGACGCTTGCTGTTGCGAATACCAGTGATTGCTGCGGCGTAATCAGGCTGGTTGAAGACACCAGAACCACTAACAATGGCATTGGCGCCCGCTTCAATCACCTTCCAGGCGTTTTCAGCCTTGATGCCGCCATCTACCTCAATCCAGGGATCCAGGCCACGCTCATCGCACATGCGGCGCAGATCGCGAATCTTTTGCACCTGGTTGTCGATGAAGCTCTGGCCACCGAAGCCCGGGTTGACACTCATGATCAGCACTAGATCGCAGAGCTCCAGGCAGTAGTCCAGCGTGTCTAGAGGGGTGCTGGGGTTGAGCACCGCACCAGCGAGCTTGCCAAGATCCTTGATCTGGGCAAGGTTGCGATGCAGATGCGGGCAAGCCTCAACCTGCACAGAAATGATGTCCGCGCCAGCTTTGGCAAAATCAGCCACGTATCTCTCGGGCTCGACGATCATTAGGTGAACGTCAAGAGTCTTGGTGGTTACAGGCCTCAACGCCTGCACAATTAAGGGTCCAATGGTGATGTTTGGCACAAACCGGCCATCCATCACGTCAACGTGGATCCAGTCGGCACCAGCTTGATCGACAGCACGAACGTCGTCGCCGAGACGGGAGAAATCGGCGGACAGAATTGACGGGGAGATCACCAGGGATTTGGTGCTCATGGCTGGATCAACCGATCGGGGGGCTTTGGATTGTAGGAAGTGGTCTGCAGACCGGCCTTGGGTGGCCCCTAGGTCCCATGGCCGCAAGCACTGATACAGTTGCGAGCGCTTCATCTTCGAAAGGCTTGGCAGCAACAGGCTTCTGACCTCGTGTTCCGCCAGGCCGACGCCATTACTGAAGCCCATTCCCCTGCCGGATCAACGTGGATCGCACCCTCATCCAGGAAATTCTCGAGGTCGTTGAGCAAGCTGCCATCGCCTCTGCCGAACTGACCGGCCTGGGCAAGAAAGATGAAGCTGACGCTGCAGCAGTGGAGGCCATGCGCACTCGCATGGGCCTAATCCAGATGCAGGGCCGCATCGTTATCGGTGAGGGCGAGCGCGATGAAGCTCCCATGCTCTACATCGGCGAAGAAGTGGGCAGTGGCACCGGCCCCGGTGTGGATTTCGCCGTTGATCCCTGCGAGGGAACCAACCTTTGCGCCAACAGCCAGCGAGGCTCCATGGCTGTCCTGGCCGCTTCTGATCGCGGTGGACTTTTCAACGCACCCGATTTCTACATGAAGAAACTGGCAGCCCCCCCGGCAGCCAAGGGCAAGGTGGACATCCGTAAGTCGGCTACCGAGAACATCAAGATCCTCAGCGAGTGCCTTGGCCTTGCAGCCAGCGAACTGACCATCGTCGTGATGGACCGTGCTCGTCACAAGGATCTGATCGCCGAGATCCGGGCCACTGGCGCCAGGATTCAACCCATCTCGGACGGCGACGTTCAAGCCGCCATCGCCTGCGGTTTTGCAGGCACTGGCACCCATTGCCTGATGGGCATTGGCGCAGCCCCCGAGGGCGTGATCTCCGCCGCAGCCATGCGCGCCCTTGGCGGTCACTTCCAAGGCCAGCTCGTGTACGACCCGGCCGTGGCTCAGACCTCTGAGTGGGCTGACTACACCAAAGAAGGCAACATCGCCCGTCTTAACGAGATGGGCATCACCGACGTAGACAAAATTTATGAGGCAGAGGAGCTTGCCTCCGGTGAAAACGTGGTCTTCGCTGGCAGTGGCATCACCGATGGCCTGCTGTTCCACGGTGTCAAGTTTGAGAAGGATTGCACCCGCACCAGCTCCCTGGTGATCAGCAACCTGGACAACACCGCTCGCTTTACCAATACCATTCACATGAAGGATGGGGCCCAGAGCATTGCGCTGAGCTGACGCCCGCCCCAGTCCGAGCACCCCAGCCAGCCTCCATGCACATTGCCGTCGTCGGCCTCAGTCATCGCACGGCTCCAGTGGAGATCCGGGAGCGCCTCAGCATCCCGGATCAAACCATGGAGGCTTCGCTGCAGCAGCTGCGGGCCGACGACCAGGTGCTCGAGGCATCCATCCTCAGCACCTGCAATCGGCTGGAGATTTACACCCTGCTCCGTCATCCGGAGCGGGGTATTTCCGCTGTCGGAGCTTTTTTAAGCCAGCTCTCTGGCCTGGCGGTTGAGGAGCTCACACCGCATTTATTTACCTTTCACCACGAGGAGGCGATCAGCCACCTGTTGAGGGTTTCAGCAGGCCTCGATTCCCTAGTGCTTGGGGAGGGGCAGATCCTCTCTCAAGTGAAAAAAATGGTGAGGCTTGGCCAGGAGCACCACTCCGTTGGGCCAATCCTCAATCGGCTACTTACCCAGGCGGTTAGTACCGGTAAACGGGTCCGTACGGAAACGAAACTTGGCACCGGCGCTGTCTCGATAAGTTCAGCGGCTGTGGAGCTGGCCCAGCTCAAGGTGGGCCAAGCTCGAGGCCTCGATGAGCTGGTGCCCCTTGATCAGGAGCAGGTGGCGGTGGTAGGGGCAGGGCGCATGGCCCGTCTGCTGCTGCAGCACCTTCAGGCCAAAGGCTGTAAGGGGCTTGTGCTGCTCAACCGCACGGTTAACAAGGCGGAACTACTGGCCGCTGACTTTCCAGCTCTACCCGTTCAGTGCCGTCCCCTTGACGACCTGGACCATTGCCTCAGCACCTGCTCGCTGGTTTTCACCAGCACCGCTGCTGACACACCAATCATCACGGCTCAGCGCCTCAGCGGACTGAATCGCCGCTCCAGCTTGATGCTGGTCGACATCGGCGTGCCCCGCAACATTTCGGCCGATACGGCTGGCCTGCCCGGCGTGCACTCCTACGACGTTGATGATTTGCAGGAGGTGGTGAACCGCAACCAGGAGGCTCGGCGCGAAATGGCAGCTGAGGCCGAAGGGCTGCTGCAGGAGGAGTCTCGTGTCTTCCTGGAATGGTGGGACGGGCTTGAAGCGGTGCCGGTTGTAAACCGGCTCCGGCGCCAGCTGGAAGACATCCGTGAGCAGGAGCTCCAGAAGGCCTTAAGCCGCATGGGTCCAGACCTGTCAGCCAGGGAGCGCAAGGTGGTTGAAGCCCTTAGCAAGGGCATCATCAACAAGATCCTGCACACCCCAGTTACCAACCTGCGGGCCCCCCAACCGCGCCAGCAGCGACACAGCGCCATGAGGGTCCTGGAGGATCTGTTTGAGCTGCAGGAGCGTCCGCCAGAGCCTTGAAGCAGCGCCAGCCTTGGGCACTGCAACAGTTCGTGCCGCAGGGGATCAAAAGGCTCGCCCAATAGCAGGACGCTCAAGTACGGTCAGCCCCGAGAACCGCTGGCAGCAGGATTTATGAAGCGTGTACTGGCAATAATTCTGGGAGGTGGTGCTGGTACCCGCCTTTACCCATTGACCAAAATGCGGGCCAAGCCAGCTGTGCCACTGGCAGGTAAATATCGGCTAATTGATATTCCAATCAGCAATTGCATTAATTCGGAAATCAATAAAATCTATGTACTTACCCAGTTCAACAGTGCGTCGCTGAATCGTCACCTGACGATGAGCTACAACCTTTCGGCTGGATTCGGCCAGGGCTTTGTGGAGGTTTTGGCAGCCCAGCAGACCCCAGAAAGCCCAAGCTGGTTTGAAGGCACGGCCGATGCAGTCCGTAAGTACCAGGGACTTTTCCACGAATGGGACGTGGACCACTACCTGATTCTTTCCGGTGACCAGCTCTACCGGATGGACTACAGCCTTTTTGTTCAGCACCACATCGACACCGGCGCCCAGCTCACCGTTGGCGCCCTCCCCGTAGATCCTGCCCAGGCTGAGGACTTTGGCCTGATGCGCACCAGCAGTGATGGCCGTATCCAAGAATTTCGGGAGAAGCCCAAGGGTGAAGCCTTGGAGACCATGCGGGTTGACACCCAGGCCCTTGGCCTGTCGCCGGAGGAGGCGGCCAAGCGCCCATACCTCGCCTCGATGGGCATCTATGTGTTCAGCCGCGACACCCTCTTTGACCTGCTGAGCAGCAACCCGTCCTCAACAGACTTTGGCAAGGAGATCATCCCCGCCTCCCTGGCCCGCGGCGACCGGCTCCAAAGCTTCCTCTTTGACGACTACTGGGAGGACATCGGTACTATCGGCGCCTTCTATGAAGCCAACCTGGCGCTTACCGATCAACCCAACCCTGCCTTCTCCTTCTACGACGAGAAGTTCCCGATTTACACCAGGCCTCGCTACTTGCCGCCCAGCAAGTTGCAGGACGCCCAGGTAACCGCCTCGATCATCGGTGAGGGATCCTTGCTCAAGGCCTGCAGTATTCATCACTGCGTGCTGGGCGTGCGCTCGCGAGTTGAAGACGAGGTAGTGCTCCAGGACACCCTGGTGATGGGAGCCGACTACTTCGAGTCCTCTGAGGAACGCCTTCTACTACGTGAACGTGGGGGCATCCCCATCGGCGTGGGCAGGGGCAGCACCGTTAAACGAGCCATCATCGACAAGAACGTGCGGATCGGAGACAACGTCACGATCGTCAACAAGGACCACGTGGAGGAAGCTGACCGGCCCGAGCTCAGTTTCTACATACGCAACGGCATTGTGGTGGTTGTCAAAAATGGGACCATCGCTGATGGCACGGTGATCTAAGCAGGTGAAGCTGCCAAGGTGTCAGGCCAAAAGCCAGGAGTTGCTGACACCTTTGCCACCATGTTGTGACGGATGCCTGGGCTGACCAGCGTGCTTCGCCACACTGTCGCCAAAAGCTTCAAATTCAGTCATGGGCAAGGCGCATTTCGGCCTGATCGGTTTGGGAGTGATGGGGGAAAACCTCGTCCTAAATGCTGAGCGCAACGGCTACTCCTCCGTTGTGTTCAATCGCACCAAGGCAAAAACCGATGAATTCCTGGCTGGTCGTGGCGCCGGCAAGGACATTGTTGGCGCCGCGACCCTTGAGGAGTTTGTGGCGACCCTGGAGCGTCCACGCCGCATCCTGATGATGGTCAAGGCGGGACAGCCCGTTGACGACACGATTGCGGCAATCTCCCCCTTCCTTGAAGAGGGTGACCTGCTGATTGACGGCGGCAATTCTCTCTACGCCGATACGGAACGCCGCGTTGCCGAGCTGGAGAGCAAGAGCTTCGGCTACATCGGCATGGGCGTCTCCGGTGGCGCCAAAGGCGCCCTCGAAGGGCCGAGCATGATGCCCGGTGGCACCAAGGCGGCCTACGACGCCATTGAACCGTTGGTGCGCAAGATGGCAGCCCAGGTAGACGATGGTCCCTGTGTCACCTACATCGGCCCCGGTGGCGCTGGCCACTTCGTCAAAACGGTGCACAACGGCATCGAATACGGCATTGAACAGATCCTGGCTGAGGCCTACGACCTGATGAAGCGGGTTGGCGGACTGAACGGCGACCAGATGGCCGACGTCCTAGCCAGCTGGAATCAAACCGAGGAGTTGGCCTCATTCCTGGTGGAGATCACCGAGGTATGCCTGCGCACCAAGGATCCAGAAACCGGTGCCGATCTGGTGGAGGCGATCGTGGATGCGGCTGGCCAAAAGGGCACTGGTCTTTGGACCGTGGTGAGTGCCCTGGAGATGGGTGTACCCGTGCCAACCATCTATGCCGCCCTCAATGCCCGTGTGCTGAGCTCGCTGCGCTCCGAGCGACTCGAGGCGGGCGCCCTGCTGCCAGAGCCTGCCGCGCACAGCTTCAATCTTGGCAGCGCGGCAGATGAGATGGCTCCCCTGCGCGACGCCTGCATTGCCGCCTGCATCGTCAGCTACGGCCAGGGCATGGCCCTGCTGCAGGAAGCCTCAAAGCTGCACGATTACAACCTCAATTTTTCGGCCATCGGCCAGATCTGGAAAGGGGGCTGCATCATCCGGGCCCGCTTGCTGCAGCGAATTCAGGATGCCTATAGCGCCAACCCCAACCTGGCAAACCTGATGCTCGACCCCTGGTTTGCCGAGCAGATCAACAGGCGTCTACCGGGGCTGCGGCAGGTGGTTGCCGGCGCTGCCCTGGCGGGGATCCCCGTACCCTGCTTAAGCAGCACCCTCGATTACATCGACAGTTACCGCAGCGCCCGCCTACCCCAAAACCTTGTCCAGGCCATGCGCGACTGCTTTGGCTCCCACACCTACGAGCGGGTCGACAAGCCTGGCAACTTCCACACCGAGTGGCTGGACTGAGCCAATGACCCCAATCACTCCAGGCTCCACCACTCGCTATCGCCTGGTGGTGGCTGAGTCGGCAGGTGAGCTCGCCCGGCAGACGGCCCAAGCCCTGGCCTCTGAGATTGATCAGGTACTTGCCCAGCGCGACCGCGCCCAGATAGCACTCGCCGGCGGGGAGACACCAAAGGCGACCTATCGACTACTTGGTCAGCAACACCTGCCCTGGAATCGGGTCGATGTGCTCCTTGGCGATGAGCGTTGGGTGCCAAGCGAAGACCCCTCCAGCAATGCCCGCATGCTTAGGGAAACCTTGATGGCGGAGCTCCCCGGTAGCAAGGCCTGCTTGCACCCGGTTCCCACCCAGCTCGCCAGCCCGGAGCAAGGAGCGGCAGCGTACGCAGACCTGCTGCAACAGCTGTGCGGCGACTTCCCACCGGTGCTGGACGTGGTGCTGTTGGGCCTCGGCGACGATGGTCACACCGCCTCGTTGTTCCCTGGCACCGCTGCACCGGGGGTGCGGGACCGCTCCGTAACCCTGGGGGAGGGCAAGGGTCTGCCCCGGGTCAGCCTTACGGCACCAACCCTTTCAGCGGCGCGACGGGTGGTCTTCCTTGTGAGTGGGGCTGGCAAGGTGCAGGCACTGCAACGGTTGCTCGATCCAGAAGAATCGCCCCTGCGCACCCCAGCCAAGTTGGTGCAGCCCACCACTGAGACTGAGGTGCTGATATTGGCTGACCAAGTAGCAGCAGCTGGAGTCAGCCCGTGATTCCCATCGCCAGCGGCGACGGCTTCATTGGCTGGCATGCCTTAAACGACACCGTTATGGGTGGGCGCAGCCAGGGCAACTGCCGGATCGCCTCAACTGGGCTGGAGTTTGAAGGCACGCTCGTTGAGGAGGGAGGGGGCTTCATCAGTTGCCGCTCGCCTCTGTTTTCGCCTCCTCTCGATCTTTCGAGTTGTGAGGGGCTCGAACTTGAGCTGCTTGGTGCTGGCAGACGCTTCAAGTTGGCGGTGGCCTGCGCTGACGGTCTGGCCGGAATCACCAACTTGATCCCGGGGGGCCTGCGCTGGGTGATCGAATTCGCTACGGAGCCAGAGGGGCCCAGCTTCTTGAGGATTCCATTCGCGGATCTAAGAGCCTCGGTGCGCGCTAAGCCGGTGGGACTGCCCTTGAACTTTGACCCAAGCCGGATAACCAGGCTGCAGCTTTTGCATTCACGCTTCGCCGATGATGGTGGCTTAAATGCTGGCTTCCGCGCCGGTCCGATATACCTACAACTTCGCGCTGTACGTGGCTACCCCTGAGCTAGTTAATAGCAACCTGCAACAGCTGGTGGCAGCCGCCGCCGATCTCTGCCGCAAGCCATGGCGTCATGCCGTGCTGCCCCTGGATGACGCCCAGCGCTGCGACGATTGCAACCTGCGACTGGAGGTAAGAAAGGCCGATGGGGAGCGCTATCCCGCAGCAGATCTCGAAATTGAGATCTATCGCAGCGGTGATGACCTCAACCTCACCCTGGCCTGGTGCCACGACGAGCAACGCCCCCTGCTTTGGCAGGGGAGCCATCCAGTGTGGATGGAGCCGGAGTCAGGGCTCAGGTGTGAGCGACCAGTTGATGGTGCCCCCCTGGAGGCTTTGGCACGAAGGCTCAGGGCGCTTTTGGTGCCGCTTGACTGAGTCCTAGCTCAGCTATCAGATCTCATCGGTCACCGCGCCCCTGCTGCTGCTGCCAACCAGGCGGGCATATTTGCCAAGCACCCCGGTGCGATAACGGGGCTCAGGCTTGACCCAGGCGGAGCGCCGCCGAGCGATTTCCGCATCTGGCACATTGAGATGGATTAGCAGTTCGATGGCGTCCACCGTGATGCTGTCCCCTTCCTCCACCAGGCCGATTGTGCCGCCCACGGCAGCCTCGGGTGCAACGTGACCCACAACAAGACCAAAGGAGCCACCTGAAAAGCGGCCATCGGTGATCAGGGCCACCGAATCGAGCATGCCCTGCCCAACTATTGCCGCCGTGGGACTAAGCATCTCCCGCATCCCAGGACCACCCACCGGGCCCTCATTGCGCACAACGACCACATCACCGGGGTTGATCTGCTTATCAAGGATTGCGGCCAGGCAGGTTTCCTCGCTTTCAAAAACCCTTGCCGGGCCAGTAATTACAGGGTTTTTAACACCACTGATCTTGGCCACCGCACCTTCTTCAGCCAAGTTTCCCTTGAGTATCGCCAGGTGCCCTTTGGGATAGAGGGGGTTGCTAAGTGGACGGATCACGTCCTGATCGGAGGGGGGCTCGGAAGGAACAGACGCCAACAACTCAGCCAGAGTTTTGCCCTCGATGGTGCGGCAATCTCCATGCAGTAAGCCCGCATCGAGCAGCAGCTTCATCACCTGGGGTATGCCACCGGCCTGATGGAGGTCAACGGTCACATAGCGGCCACTGGGCTTTAGATCGCAGATCACTGGCACCCGCTGGCGGATCGTCTCAAAGTCGTCGATGCTTAGAGGTACTCCAGCGGTGCGGGCGACCGCCAGTAGGTGCAACACGGAATTAGTAGAGCCACCTACCGCCATGATCACGCTGATCGCATTTTCAAAGGCCTCGCGGGTGAGTAGGTCACTAGGCAAGATATTTGCCTTAAGTGCATCAACCAAAACCTCAGCGCTGCGAGCAGCACTCTCTGCTTTCTCAGGGTCCTCAGCTGCCATGGTGGAGCTGTAGGGCAGGCTTAACCCCAACACCTCAAAGGCGGCACTCATGGTGTTGGCGGTGAACATGCCACCGCAACTACCGGCACCTGGACAGGCATTTTTTTCAATAGCAGTGAGTTCCTGCTCATCAATACGACCACCGCTGTATTGACCGACTGCCTCAAAAGCACTTACTACCGTGAGATCACAGGCACCGAGCTTGCCAGGTTTAATTGTGCCACCGTAAACAAATATGGAGGGAATATTCATGCGTGCCATCGCCAACATGGCTCCTGGCATATTTTTGTCACAACCACCAATTGCCAGCAAGCCATCCATACTTTGGGCGTTGCAGGCAGTTTCAATCGAATCGGCAATCACCTCGCGGCTCACCAGGGAATACTTCATACCCTCTGTGCCCATTGATATGCCATCACTCACCGTGATGGTGCCAAACATCTGGGGCATGGCACCGGCTGTTTGAAGTGCCGTCTCGGCGCGCTGGGCCAGCTCGTTTAAGCCCAGGTTGCAGGGTGTAATTGTGCTGTAGCCATTGGCAACGCCAATAATCGGCTTGTTGAAATCGCCATCGCCAAAGCCAACCGCCCGCAACATGGCGCGGTTAGGAGAGCGCTGGATGCCTTGCGTGATCGCTGCGGAGCGGAGCATGGTGACGGGTTGGGCTTGAGGAAACCTACCCACCGGGCCGAATGGCGCCGAAGCCCTAACCCTGGATGGTCATGGTCTCCAGTTGACGGCGCACATCGTCGATCGCCTGGTTGAGCTCATGGACCCGATCGTGAAGGTCCCGATCCGTCCTGACAGCCGCCGGCGAGGCTGCGATTCCAGCGGCCCGGGCAGGCCGGCCTTGGTGCCGGCGTCGCTCTGCTTCAGCAAGCAACCACCAGGCAAGGCCAGCAGCACCAATAACAGCCCCAGCCAAGACGCTGAGGCTGGAACTGCCACCGGCTGGGGTGACGCCGTTGTGATTGCCCATAAATCAAGCCCTGCTGTAGCGAGCCTAGGTATCGGTGGGCATTTCATCCAGCACCGTGCCACCGAACAACCGCTGCCTCACATCGCCGATACCAGGCACGATCGCCCCGGCTTCATTCAAATCCGGATCGATGCCAGCGGCGTAGATGGTGAGGCTGCCGTGCCGCTCCCCCACGGCCTTGAGTCCTGGACCAGAGGCCAGGGATGTAATCACTCGTAAGCGATCACCGGTCACGCCCAGGGCTGAAAGGTCATCGAGGAGTTGGAGCAGGGATTCGCCGTCTCCCAGTTCCGCTACAAACAGTAAAACTCCGCAGCGGGAGGAGATTGGCCCGGCTGGAGGGGTTATCACACCCAGGCTGTCTTGTAGATGGAGCACCTGGGCCGAGGGAAGCACTGTTTGGCCGCCCTGCCAAAGGCCAAGCCCAGCGGTCAGCAGGGGCAGGGCCAGCAGGGGAACCGCTGGATCCACCACGTCTGCCTCAGCAGCGGCAAGGGGTGTTTCCAGCTGGATGCGCCTGTGGGGCAGCCAATCGCGCACAGCCTCATAGGTGAGCCAGCGACCTAGCTCGGCAGTAGCGGAGGCGTAAAGCGAACTAGGCGTGTGTCGATCGCGCAGTACGCCAAGCCAGTGGCCAATCAGGGGGTGGGGGGGAACCACCACCCGCAAAGCCATCACCATGGTTGCCATAACTTGATGATCAACCGTAAGTGCGCGCCCATGAGCTCGAGATCTGAAAGCCGAGCGAGTTGGTCTAGTGGCTGGCTGCTGGCCGCACTGGCCCTGGTGCTGACCTGGTGCCTTGGGGTCTTTCCTGCCGCAGCGATCACCGCGCCTGAGCTGCGCAGCCAGCGTTCGCTACAAGACCTCCAACCAGACATGCACGGCCGCAACCTTCAACAGCAGGAGTTTTTGAAGGCGACTCTGGCTGGCTTCGATCTGAGCGGCACCGATCTGCGCGGAGCTGTTTTCAACAGCAGCGACCTACGGGGAGCCAACCTGAAGGACGCCAACCTGGAAGACGCGGTGGCCTTCGCAAGTCACTTTGAAGACACTGACCTCAGTGGTGCTGTGCTGCGAAACGCCATGTTGATGCAAAGCCACTTCAAAGGGGCAACCATTGAAGGAGCCGACTTCAGTGATGCAGTGCTGGATCTGCCTGAGCAGAAAGCACTCTGTAAACGAGCTGCCGGTGTCAATCCGAGCACCGGAGTAGCCACCAAGGAGAGCCTGGCGTGCCGATAGTGCCCCTTGCCCTTAGCATCTAATTTCCGGTTCCGGTGGGGATCAGCCACTGGAGGTAAGGGGGAAAGGTCGGTGAAAATCCGGCACTGTCCCGCAGCTGTGAAGGCTATGGCCCGCAAATCTGCTCCAACTTTGGGGCCTGCTTGCGATCCATTGCCAAGTCAGAACGCCCGCCGGTTTTGTTCCTCCTACGGCGCGGACCGGCCCATGAATTTGATCAAAACAGCACCCAACGTCCAAGCCCTGGGACGCTGCCTCCTAGTTTCTGGCCTGGCATCAATCGGCATTGGCGCCCTTAGCCCAGTCCAGGCCCACCATTTTGCCGATATCGGCCAGCTAAAGCCCAGCATGTTCAATGGCGTTCTGAGTGGCCTCGCCCACCCAGTGCTGGGCCCGGATCATCTGCTTTTCCTCCTGGCACTTTCCTTGGTGGGGCTGCAAAAACGGCTTAGCTGGAGCCTGGGACTTCTCGCTGTTGGCTTGCTTGGTAGTGGCGCTGGACTGCTGTGGCCAGGGATGCCAGGCGCTGAATCCCTGGTGGCCTGCACCCTCATTGTTGAGGCCCTGGTTTTGCTACGGCGCTTGCCATCCCTTCTGTTGCTTCCCGCCATGGCCTTGCACGGCTATGTACTAAGCGGCCCTGTTTTTGGCTGGAGCGCCATGCCCGTAGTGGCCTACGGCACGGGCCTGTTCCTTTCCCAGGCAGGCCTGCTTGCGGTGGCACTTATTGCACTGCGACCCTTGAGGGCACGCCTTTCTTCAACCCAGCTGCGCTGGCTTAGTTTCGCCCTAATGGCTCTTGGCGGCACCTGGGCCCTGGCGGGTTTGGCGGCCTGAGATGACGACACAAAGTGGAAGGTTGCCTGTCACCGTGGTGACAGGTTTTCTCGGTGCGGGCAAAACAACCCTGCTGCGCCATTTGCTGCTGCACAGCGGTCAGCGACTGGCTGTGCTGGTAAATGAATTCGGCGAGGTGGGTATCGACGGAGACCTGCTACGCAGCTGTGGTTTTTGCCCCGAAGATGAGCTGGACACCCGCCTGGTGGAGCTGGCAAATGGCTGCCTCTGCTGCACGGTCCAAGACGACTTCTTGCCAACTATGGAGAAGCTGCTTGAGCGAGCAGAAAGCCTGGATGGGATCGTGGTGGAAACCAGTGGCCTGGCCCTGCCCGAACCACTGATTGCAGCCCTGAATTGGCCGCAAATCCGCACTCGCATTCGCCTCAATGGC
The DNA here is from genome assembly GCF_024345355.1 of Cyanobium sp. WKJ7-Wakatipu. Taxonomy (NCBI): domain Bacteria; kingdom Bacillati; phylum Cyanobacteriota; class Cyanophyceae; order Synechococcales; family Prochlorococcaceae; genus Cyanobium; species Cyanobium sp. WKJ7-Wakatipu. Next base: position 65,036 of record NZ_JAGQAY010000001.1, on the reverse strand, counting down.
GTGGTGGCAGTTGTTGATGGAGAAGCCCTTGCGGCAGGCAGTGTGGTGGCAAATCCAGCCGCTCTCGAGGCCCAGCGGCTCGCTGATCCAAGCCTGGATCACGCTTCGGCTATCGATGAACTGTTTGCCGAGCAGCTCGAGGCTGCCGATCTGGTTTTGATTAGCCGGGCCGACTGCCTATCTGCAGGCGACATTGATCTAGTGCATAAGGCCCTTGCCCCCCAGCTGCAGCCGGGAGCTGTGCTGTTGTCGATGGGCAGGGGGGTGGTCTCCCCAGAGCTGGTGCTGGGCCTTGAGAGCCGGCAGCCAACCACCACAGGCCATGAGCATCACGAGCATGACCATGACCATGACCATGACCATGATCACCACGATCATGAGCATCACGATCACAGTCATGTTGCCATCGAGTCGCTTGCCCTCGAACTGCCTGGCGATTTTTGCCGGGTTGCCCTTGAGCAACAACTGCTGCAACTGGTGAGTGATAGCGCCCTGATCCGGCTCAAGGGGCGTCTTTGGCTTTCAGGTAAAAACCGACCGCTTCAGATCCAGGCTGTAGGACCGAGGCTGGAGTGCTGGTTTGAGCCAGGGGCTGGCCAGGCTTCGATCTCCCAGCAGGCCCCAGGCCTAGAGCTGGTTTTGCTTGGCTTCCAACTGGATCGCCCTGCCATCGAATCCTGCCTAAACCAGGCCCTGACCGGTGAGCTGGCAGCTGCTAATTAGCTGATCAATCCAAGGGGATATCCCCTTGGGCACATAGCCCGTTCCAGCAGAGCGCAGGCCCCGCAATCCAGCTGGTTTCAACCGGCAACCACCCTGTTGAATCAAGCATCTGCACCGTGCCACTGCCGTCGTTGCGGAAGTCGATTCGACGTGGGCCGAGCTCGATCGTCCACCGAATAGGCAGCTCTGCTGCAGGGGCTTGAACGAGCATCGTGCATGGCTGCCAAGGCCCATCAGCCAGACGGCACTGCAACGGCTGGGCAAGCGCAGCTGGCACACAAAGGGCTATCAAGCCAGCCAGCAGTGCCCTGCAGGCTGGCCAGACGCCAATAGGAACTGAGTTGAAGCGCCAAACCACGGCCGAAATGCCAGCAGGCTGCTTTCAAGCTGACCAAAAGTGACGTCAGCGGGCCACCGGGCTGCCAAGATTTAACAAACCTTCCGCTCCTCTGGTGCCACTCTTCCGCGCTCGCGTTCAGGTTTCACTTCGGCCCTCGGTGCTGGATCCAGCTGGCGAGGCCACCAGGGCTGCAGCGGCCCGACTCGGCGTCGACGGCGTCCGCAGCCTGCGCATCGGCAAGGCAATAGAGCTGGAACTGGAGGCTCCGGACAAAACCACCGCCCAAGGCCAGCTGGAACTCCTCAGTGACCGCTTGTTTGCCAATCCAGTAATAGAAAATTGGCAGCTAGAGCTGCTTGAAAAGGCCGGGGAGCAACAGCAATGACCATTGGCATCGTGGTCTTCCCAGGCTCAAATTGTGACCGGGATGTGCGCTGGGCCCTAGAGGGTTGCGTCGGTCTACCGACCCGCTTCCTTTGGCATGAGGAGCGCGATCTCAGCGGCCTAGACGCGGTGGTGATCCCTGGCGGCTTCAGTTATGGAGACTATTTACGCTGCGGTGCAATTGCCAGGTTTGCCCCAGTATTGGAATCGGTGAGGCTTTTCGCAGAAGCAGGCGGGGCGGTATTGGGTATCTGCAATGGCTTTCAGGTACTCACTGAGATGGGCTTATTGCCAGGTGCTCTCACCCGCAATGCTCGGCTGCATTTTCTCTGTGAACCAACCCCGCTGAGCGTTAATCCGGGCAACTGTCGTTGGCTGAAAGGGTATAGCGAGGCAGAAGCGATCGTGCTGCCAATAGCCCATGGGGAGGGGCGATACCAGTGCGAGAGCGACCAATTGGCTGAGCTCGAAGCAAATGCTCAGGTGGTTTTGCGCTACGCATGCAATCCCAACGGCTCGGTTGGTGATGTGGCGGGCCTGACCAACGCAGGAGGCAATGTGCTGGGTCTGATGCCCCATCCGGAGCGCGCCTGTGACCCGCTCACGGGGGGACTCGACGGCTTGAGGCTGCTTGCCAGCCTGAGCAATTGAAGCCTGGCGAACTCGACTCTCAACAGGATGGCGCAAAAAAGGGGGCCGAAGGCCCCCCGGTTTGATCGAAGAGGATCAAACAATTCCGGCCCTGATAGCAATCAGTTAACGGCGGCGAAGAACTCCTTGCTCTTAACAGGGTCAGGATTCATGGTCTTATCCCCTGGTTTCCAGTTTGCTGGGCAGACCTCGTCTGGGTTGTTGCGGATGTGCTGGAAGGCCTGCAACAGACGCAGGGTCTCGTCCACACTACGGCCGACGGGCAGATTGTTGATTGTGCTCTGCATGATCACGCCATCAGGATCAATGATGAATAGACCACGTAGGGCCACACCTGCTTCCTCATCGAGTACTTCGTAGGAGCGGGCGATGTCCTTCTTGAGGTCAGCAACGAGGGGATAGGCAATATCGCCAATACCACCATTTTTGCGATCCGTCTGAACCCAGGCGAGGTGGCTGAACTGGCTATCGACGGAAACACCCAGCACTTCGCAGTTGCGGCTGGAGAAGTCGTTGTAGCGCTCGGAGAAAGCGATGATCTCCGTAGGGCATACGAAGGTGAAATCGAGGGGGTAGAAGAACAGCACCACGTACTTGCCGCGATACTGGGAGAGACTGATCTCCTTGAATTCCTGATCCACCACTGCGGTGGCTGTGAAATCTGGAGCCTGCAGGCCAACTAGCCGGGACATGCTGGTTAAGTAAGTGAGGGCTGGGCACACCGGGGACTTCAGTCCAAAGTCGGATCGACTACCAGTTGCTATTCACAATTTATCACATGATCCAGGCTGATGGGGCCATAGGCTGATTCACGTGATGTCTATGGGAGTGATGGCGATGGCTTGGGAGCCGAGTGTGCTGCGGAAATACAACACGACTGGGCATTTCCGTTTGCTTAGCCAGCTGCGCTCTGAACTGAAGGGAAACCCATTGGTCCGGCCCAAGGACGGCCAGAGCATTGGAGAGGTCAACCGCAGCAAGTCCTTGATTCGGGCGATTGAGGGGCGCTCCCAGGGCTATGGCCGTGCACGACGGGGTGGTGCTGCAACAACTGGTAGCACCGCCTCTGCCTCGCCGGAAGTTCAACAGCTAAAGCTTGATCCAGATCCCACTGAGCTGTTGGGCAGCATTACAAGCGATCAGAACGATGTGGCCTCATTTCGAGAAAGGCTCAACACAGTCGAGTTGCGCTAGTTAGGAAATTGACAGAAATTAAAAAAGGGCCAGAATCAAGGCCCCGTCAGAGAAAATGGCTCGGGGGAGACTTGAACTCCCGACCTTGGGGTTATGAATCCCACGCTCTAACCAGCTGAGCTACCGAGCCGTTGGTTGAGTTTATCAGGCCCTAGGTGGCAGGAAATAGAGAGGGTTGGCAGCCCCGGAGCTCGGGGGATGGACCTCGAAGTGCAGGTGGGGGCCGGTGCTTCTACCCGTGCTGCCCATATGGGAAATCAAAGATCCCTGTTCAACATCCTGCCCTACCCGGACCATTAGGCGGCTGTTGTGGCCGTAAAGGGAACGGCTGCCATCGGCATGGGCCAGGGTTACTAAGTAGCCGTAGCCGCCGTCGTGCCAGCCAGAGAAGACCACCCGACCAGCCTTGGCCGCCACGATCGGTGTCCCCACATTGTTAGCCACGTCGATGCCCTTGTGCATGCGACCCCAGCGCCAGCCGTATCCGGAAGTAAAAACTCCCCTGGTCGGCCAAATCCAGCCCTGGGCTGAGTTTTGACCAGAAAAGGGCTGGTTGAGCTCATCAAAACCAGGCAGTTCGGGCCAGCTGATACCGCCACTAGTGGTTGGCTTGAGCCCCAGCACCATGCGGGTGCGTCCGGATGAAGCCTGCGCAAGCCGTACCTGGCTACCGACGACAAGGCGTGCGGTTTCGAGGCCAGGATTGAGACGCAGCAGTTCCTGCAGAGTCAATCCATAGCGCTGAGCAATCTTTACGACCGTGTCGCCAAAGCGCACAACAGCACGCTCCTCCACAGGCGGTAGGGACTGGAGAGGAGGTGTGCGACGCAACTCGCTGGTATCGATCGCTGCCAGCTGCTTTATTTGCTTCGATTGCTGGCTGGGAACAACAAGCCAGTCACCTTGACGGAAATGGTGGTCTTCGTTGACGTCGTTGAGCTTGGCCAATCGCTCTTCCGCGAGCTTGAGGCTGCTGGACAGCTCTTCAACGCTGATGGGCTGCCGCACTTTGACCCAGACCTTGTCGATGCTGGGGGCAGGTAGGGCGGAGATCAAAGTATCAACAGAAGCCTTCTCGATATCGGCGGGGTCAAGAGCTGCGACCACTGCCGGTAGGGCAATGGCGCAGGGGATAAGGAATCGCAGAGTCGTTTGCAAAGGCTTCATGCAGTTCATTCAGTCGGACAAAACCTGTGGAGAAGCCGAAATCCCCAAGTCGGGCAGACAGTAGCGGACGGAACTCACCGCCACAAGTGGTGGTTGCGACCAAGGGCGCTGATGGGGTGACCAGATCCCTGTCACCTCAGGGGATCACGCCAATGTCAGCAAATTCTGTTGTCGTAGGGACTCAAACAACACCACCCCGACCGAGACGGAGAGGTTGAGGCTACGCACTCCGGGCTGCTGGGGCCGCTTGGCACCTGACATTGGGATCGTGAGAGCCGCATCGGCCGAGGCCAGCACATCCGTTGGTAGGCCGTCGGTTTCGCGGCCAAACAGCAGCCAGTCATCGGGTTCAAATTGCCAACTGGTGTAGGGCTGGCTTGCATGGCTACTAAGGGCGATCAGGCGACCGCCGCTGCGGACACGGTGATCAGCAAACGCTGACCAGTCGGCATGGCGCTGCAAGGACACCAGGGGCCAATAGTCGAGTCCAGCCCGCTTGAGCTGGCGATCATCGATTTGGAAGCCCAGGGGTTCCACTAGGTGCAACTCCGTGCCGGTGGCCGCGCAGGTTCGCGCCACACTGCCGGTGTTGGGTGGGATTTGGGGCTGAAACAAAACGATCCGCGGCACGATCAAAGAGCTGGTACGGCAAGACCCAGGTTGCTCAGATTGAGGGCGCGGCCCGCAACCACAAGCCAGATAGCAGCGCAGAGGGGGGCAAGCTGCTGCTCCAAGGAGCCAAGGCGATCGCGAAACAAACCGCCAATCGCCGTGGCAGGCACAACCCCCCACCCGGTTTGCTCACTAACGAGCAGTACGGGCACCTTGCAGCGGCTCAAGCTTTGTACAAGAGCTGTACAGCGCTGTTGCCAAGCAGAAGTATCGAGCTCGAGGCCAGCAGCGACCCAGGTGCCGAGGGAATCGACAATAGCAATGCCAGGGGGACTGAGGCAGTCGAGGGCGCCGGCTAAGGCGCTATCAACCTCCAAGACGCTCCAGTGCGGTGGACGCCTAGCGGCGTGGGCCTTCACCCTCGCCAACCAGGCAGCATCTTCGGCGCTTGGCTGAGGCCCGGTTGCCAAGTAGGTAACCGGCAGGCCCGACTGCATGGCGAGGTGCTCGGCCCAGCGGCTCTTGCCACTACGGGCAGGACCGAGCACAAGAGTGCATGGCTGGTAGGAATCAACCACCACCATTCATGTTGTGGAGCGTGGCCACAGAAGAAGGTGAAACACGGTTGAGATAGCGGAAAATCCAGTATTTGAACACGGTCGCTAAAACCACTGGGAAGGTAGCAATAAATAGCATTATGAAATTCTCCTGGGCAGGCAGGCCGAGGTGGTGAGCAACGCCATCCAGCAGCACTGTCCAGCCCTCCGGGCTGTGAAAGCCAACAAAAATATCGGTAAATAAGATGATTCCGAAGGCCTTGGCGCTGTCGCTCAATCCATACACAAGCTCATCAAGAAAACCGCGCAACACCTGAAGATCACGCCTACCAAAGAAGCAAACGCAAACAAAACCGACCAGGCCACCGAGATCGGCAAGCACGTTCTTAATGGCATGGGTGCTTTCCAGATCAGCTTCATCCTTGAGCGACTGAGCCTTGCTTGCCAGCTGCTTCTGCAGCTCATCACGGCTTGGCAGGGGATTGCCGTTCAAGAGGGCATCAAACTCAATCTCCGCCTGGAAAAGCCGTAATTTCTCTACGGCTTTCTCCTCAAGCTTTGGTTTGGGATAGGTAAGAAAAGCGTTGTCTGGAGCGAAGCGATCAACTAGGGGCGAAAACACATAGGTGCGGCTGATTTGCTGCACCAGCACCGGCACCAAAATCAGCAGTAGCAAGATGCGCAGTGACACCAGAGTGGAGTCTCTGCGCCGTCGAAAGCCAGCCACCACATTCGCTTCCGCCTCGGGGTCGAGCTGGCGACGCACCTGATCAACAACACCAATCAGGCTGCGGGGCAGCACCTCCGGGGAGCGACTGATAGCAGGCAGCGGATCCCTACTGGCCGCGTAGCGGGCAACTACAGACTCAATCAGTTGAAACTGGCGAATTTCCTGACCGGCCAGCTCGCCTCGGTGGGTCTGCAAGGTTTGTACAGACTGGCGGCAGACCTCTAGCGCAGCTCGAAAACGACGCAGTAACTGGGCCTGGGCCGATCTAGGAATACGCAGGTCCAATTCAGGACGTACGGGCCGGTCGTTGTAGTGCTCTAGCTCAATGCTCTGGATGAGCAGGGCGGATTCATAACCGCGCTCAAGATCGTTGCTGAGGTCTAGGGCTTGGGCGCGGCCAAATGCCCCCATCCAGTTGGTTAGTGCCATCGGATCAGCGCGAGAAGACCCACCAAGTGAGCATGGGCACAATCGTGCCAACCGTTAGAAGCACCACAATCCAAGTGAAGGCATTACTCGACTTCGTTTCCTCCTTCGTGGGGATGTTGGTGGGCTGGCTGACAACCTCAGCGGTGATTGGTTCGCCGGGATCCTCACCTCCCTGCAGCACGGTGAGCAGGCGAGTCATGGCATCGAGGCTGCCCTGGCGATAGCGACCACCATCGCGGATCGGCTGGGCCATAGTTGTTCGGGCCGTGCTGCGTAGCAGGCTGGCGTCAAGCTGGGTAACCAGGCCTGGAGAGGTCAACACCGCCGCACTGTTCGTCTGGCTGTCAATTAAAAAGAGCACCTGGTTGGGCTCGCCCCCCGACTCGGACCAACGCTCCAGCACTGAATTGCCGAGCTGGGAAAGGCTCAGCCCGTAGTCAAGGCGGTTAACGGTTATCAAGTGGGCATCCACCCGCTCTGCTGAAAAACTTTCGAGGGTTTTGCTGAGCTCGCCGATGGCTGCGCGGCTCAGCACATCTGCGGTGTCAAGGATGCGCTCCTGGGGAGCGGAGGCCGGTAGACCACTTGCGGCAATTGCCAGAGCTGGAGCAGGCATCCAAAAGGCTGCAAAGCCCATAAACAGGGCTGCCACCACTCCCAATAAGGGAATGCGACGGGTCACACGCAGGGAAGGGGGCAACGGTTCAGGCCCAACATGGATCTAGTTTGCCGCCTGCGGGCCCAGCTGTCGCCTCCTGCTTAACCCCCATGGCCCCCTCCACACCCGCAAGGGTCTGTTTTCTCTCTGGGGTGGCCTCCCTTGCCCTGGTTGTACTGAATCAAACAACCGCGACAAGCATTGATCCCGCCCTCGAGCGAGCCGCCGTATTGGCCAGCTTCCTGGCGGTGGCTCTGATGTTGGTGGGTATGCTCTGGACCCGGGCTTTGCCCGAAGCGGCTGCCCGAGCTGCCCTCGAAGGGGTGCAGGGGGTGGAGCTTGCAGATGGACTACCTGAAGCCCTATCAGAAGAATTGGGCTGGGGCAGTCAGATGTTGCTCACCGCCACCCCGGCTGCAACGGTGGTGGTGCTGTGGCAAAACAAGTGTTTGCTGCGCCGCGGCCTACTGGCGCAGGTGCCCTTTGAACCAGGAGCTATCTGCCAGCGAGCCCAAGAAAAAGGTTCCGCCATCTCACTTGTAGATCTGAACCTCTATCCAGGCCGCGCTGAATTTGAGAGCCTGCTGCCAGGGGTGCCAGCCGTAGTGGTTCAGCCCATTGACTCAAGGGGTTTGGTAGTGCTTGCCGGCTGGTCGCCGCGCTGCTTTAGCCGCAGCGATTTGACCTGGCTCGAGGGTTGGTCCCAGCGGCTTAGAGAGCGAATGGAGCCGGCTTGCGGGAATCAGGACCTGATGGGGCCCGGGGAGGCAAAGTCACCCGAGTTTCCACCCTTGCCCCCGGACTGCTGAATACGGCCATCCCCTGCTCATTAAGCACACCCTGAAGCCGCTGAGCGCGGGTGACCTGGGCAAGGGCCTTGCGGCGCAGCTCGACAGCACCAAGGGCCTCAATCTTATTTGTCTGCCAATTCCAGCTGCAGCTATTGGCGACGAGGGAATCGGTTGGTTGGTTTAGGCGGCAATTGAGGGGAACCATCAAGGTGTGACTAGGACCAATCGCTTCAAAGCCCGTGCCGCTAAGCCGGGACTGATCCAGCACAGCGGTGAATGGATGGGCACTGCTAATGCGTTCCCGCGCCAGGTCGAGGCGGGTATGGCTGGCATCAAGACGGCCCTTGCGGCCAGGATCCAGCACCTGCACCGGTGCCTGTAGGTCGATCAGCTGAAGCAGGGAATTGCCGGTAAGGGATGGCGCCGAAAGTGTTTGAAGTCCACTAGCTGCTAGACGCCGTTCTCCCCGAACTGGCCCTCGACCGATCAGTTGGCCAGTGGTTGGGAACCAATCTGCAGAACTCAGCGCCAGCTTCAAGCCGACCGCCCCTGAACGCTCTAACAGGGGCTCCCCCCTCAACTCCAACTTGTCCTGCTTGATCCAAAAGAGGGCCCGGCGAGCGGACACGAGCAACTCCCCCTGGGAGGCGCGGGGACTGCGGTCCAATTCCATGCGCTCCTGCTTGGGATACCAACGCACACGAGTAGAGGTCACAACAAGTGGCTTGGGCCCAAGGCGCTGCAGCCGGGTTGGGCCCTCCAACTGCACCACTTCGCCGTCGTTAATGACGGTGCCACTGCTGGCCGTTATTCGATAAAGGGGCTTGCCCTTTGCATAGATGGTGCCGCGTAGGTCGCGTGCTTGGGCAACACGACGACCGAGGTCGTAGCGCACCTCCGGGCTGGTCAATTCCCATAGGGGCCGTCCGCTGGAATCCTTCTGGCGCAGGTTGAGGGAGCGGAAGACAAAAGGCTGGGCCGGCTCCTCCTTAGACACCTGGGTGCCGCATCCAACCAGCAGCAAGGGCAGGCTTACTAGGGCACCCAGGCTCAGAGCCAGCAGGGGGCACCACTGCAGCCGGGCAGTCGTGGTCACAGAGGTGACTCGAGCTCAAGTCGCAACATGACCGGCTGCGGCTCAATCAGGGCGAGTCCGGGCTCCAGCAGACCCCATCGCTGGGCGAACAGCCAAGGAGAAGCATGGCTGCCAGGGGCGCAGGCAGGAGCCAGCGGACCGCTAGCAAATGGTTCCTGACCGAGCTGGAGCAGCATCCGATCAGAAAGCTCAGGCAGGAGCGGGGCCAGCAGCACTGCCACCCAGCGGGTGGCCTCAAGCACGGCATAAAGATCCGCTGCCACCAAACTTTCCTGACCCTCGAGCTTCATTTGCTTCCAAGGGGCCTGGTCGTTGAGGTAGCCATTTGCAGCGATTGCTAGTTGCAGCGCCGCTTCAGCGGCGCGACGGAAGTCCAGGTCGGTTAGGGCCGTATTGACACTGCTGCCGGCCGCGAGGGCAGCAACAGCCAGGGGGTGATCGGCCTGGGCGGCGGCTCCGGCTGGAGGCACGGCATCTGCAAACCAGCGCCGTGCCATCGAAGAGGTGCGATTCAGCAGGTTGCCGATCGTATTTGCCAAATCGTTGTTGACCAGATCAGTGAAGCGCTGCTGCTGGAAATCACCGTCCTCGCCGAAGGGAATGTCGCGCAGCAAGTACCAGCGCACCGCATCGCGGCCACAACGCTTCAGCAGCACATCAGGATCAAGCACATTGCCAAGGGACTTGCCCATCTTCTGGCCTTCGCGGGTCAAGAAGCCGTGGCCAAATACGCGCTCTGGCAGCGGCAGCCCTGCGGACAGCAACATCGCCGGCCAATAAACCGCGTGGAAGCGCAGGATGTCCTTGCCAATCACATGTAGCTGGGCGGGCCAGCCACGCTCCAGCACCTGCTCCAACACAACTGGCTCCGCCGGGTCGAGCAGGGCCGTGAGATAGCCGAGCAGGGCGTCAAACCACACATAAAAAGTATGGCCTTCATGGCCGGGGACCGGAATGCCCCATGGCAGGTCGATCCGGGAGATTGAAAAATCGCGCAGTCCCTGGGCCACAAAGTTTTCCACCTCCTTCTGCCTGCTGGCGGGGGCAATGAAGCCCGGCTGGCGGATCAAGGCCTCGATCTGCGCCTGATAGCGGGAAAGGCGGAAAAACAAATTGACCTCATCGCGCCACTCCAGGGGCTTGCGATGGATGGGGCATTCGGGATCCTCACTGCCCGGTGCGTCATCTTTGAATTCCTCACAAGCAACGCAATACCAGCCCTGCTGACGCCCCTCCACCACATCGCCATTGGCCTCCACGCGGGCAAAAAATTGAGCCACCAATTGGCGGTGGCGTGGGTCTGTGGTGCGGATGAAGCGGTCGTTGCTGATTTGCCAACGGTTCCAAAGATCGCGATATCCCTCGCTGATTAGATCGCAATGGGCCTGCGGACTGAGTCCAGCCGCTTCGGCCGTGCGCTGGATCTTCTGGCCGTGTTCATCGCAGCCGGTGATGAACATCACCGACTCCCCCCTTAGCCGCTGGTGGCGTGCCACCGCATCGCAGGCAAGCGTTGTGTAGGCACTGCCGAGATGGGCGCGATCGTTGACGTAATAGAGGGGGGTGGTGAGCGTGTAAGTCATCCTTTTGATCCTACGGAGCGGCGACGGACATAAAGGCTGACCACGAGCACGCCTGCTCAGATCATCTCCTGCGAGTCTTGTGTCAGCCGTGTCCGCCAGCCATGACCCTGCCATCAGAAGCAGTGGATGTAATGGTGTGGGGGGGCGGCACCGGTGGCGTGGCCGCAGCAATCCAGGCGGCCCGCGGCGGTGCCAGCACGCTCTTGCTCACCCCTGGCAACTGGCTTGGGGGCATGGTGAGCGCCGCCGGCGTTTGCTGCCCCGATGGCAATGAGCTCACCCCTTGGCAGACAGGTCTCTGGGGAGCCTTTCTGCGCGCCCTTGAGCAGGCCGAGCCCGAGGGACTTGATCAAAACTGGGTGAGTTGCTTTGGTTACCGGCCCGCCACCGCAGAAGCGATCCTGCAAGGCTGGGTAAGCGAGCTGGCCAATCTGCAGTGGTGGCCAAGCTGCAGGCTGCTGGCGGTGCGGCGTCAGGGGGCCCGCATCACAGCAGTACAGCTGGAGCACAAGGGTGAAACCCAATGGCTGGACTGCAAAGTTGTGATCGATGGCAGCGACCGCGGCGACCTGCTGCCCCTAGCGGAGGCTCCATTTCGACTCGGCTGGGAAGCCCAGGAGCAATGGGGCGAACCCAGTGCCCCCAGTCTGCAACGGTTGCAAACGGAAGCTTTTTTTAAGCAACAACCTGTGCAATCGCCCACCTGGGTGGTGATGGGCCAGCTCCAAAGCGAAGTGTTGACGCCAGCTGCAGCCCCACCGCCCTTGGCTGCGCCATTTGAACGAGCCAGCGAGGCCTTCGGTTTAGAGCGCACGATCAACTATGGGCGCCTGCCTGGGGGCCTGGTGATGCTCAACTGGCCGCTGCACGGCAACGACTGGCATCAGGGGCTGGAACGCGCCTTCAGCGCTGATCCAGCTGAGCAAGCTGGGTTAGCTGCCGAAATGCAGTCCTACAGCCTGCAGTTTGCAAGAGCCCTTGAGCAGGCAAGTGGGGGCTGGCTTCAACTGGGCCATGCCTTTCCTGCTGAAGCCGGCAGTTCTGCGCCCTGGCTAGCTGCCATGCCCTACTGGCGGGAAGGACGACGGTTGGTGGGCCGCTCGCTGGTGCTGGAACAGCACCTGCTCCCCCTAGGCAGCGCTGAATCCCAGGGGCCACTGCCGCTCAATGCCAGCGGCGAACTGGAGTCGATAGCGGTGGGCAACTACGCCAACGACCACCACTACCCAGGGACTGACTGGCCACTGGCACCTAAAAGCATTCGCTGGGGAGGGCGCTGGAGCGGCACTCCCTTTTGCATTCCCTACGGAGCGCTGCTGAGCGCAGAGATCGACAACCTGCTGGCAGCTGACAAGGCCTTCAGCAGCAGCCACATGGCCAATGGGGCCACCCGTTTGCAGCCCCTAATTCTGAACATCGGCCAGGCGGCCGGGGCGGCAGCGGCCCTGGCGGTACAGCGGGGCATCCCCCCAGCTGAGCTTGCGCCCCTAGCCGTTCAGCAGTGCCTGCTCCACGATCACCGTGCTCCAGCGGCGGTAGTGCCGCTCTGGGATACCCCCTGGCATGCCAGCGACTGGTTAGCCCGACAGCTGCAGCTGCTGGCCAATCCCGACCTCCTGCAGGCCAATGGCCAAATTGAGCGCCCATTCCAAAGACCCTTAGGTCCGAGCCAGGGCCGTCCAGAACCCAGGGAGTCTCTGTGGAATGGAAGGGTGCTGCCGGACGGTCAGGGCGGCTACACCTTTTTATGCGACACCGATTTCAGCAGTGATAACGCCAAACGGGAGTGGCCTCTCATCACCCTGGAGCCAGGCCTGAACCGCTGGCTGCAGAACCTTGATAAGCCCACCCAGGCCAAGTTGATTGGCTGTGCCAATCCTTGGGGGGCTTGGTTGCGGGCCTCGCGACTGGCCGCGGATTAGCCCGTGGCCTGCAGTCGCAATTGGTCGCGCAGGGGGTCTACCGCCTGAACTCGCAGTTGCAGCAGATCGCCTGGGTCCGAGCCCGCTGGGCACTCGGCCGCCAGATCCATGGCCAGGGCATCAACGTGCACCAGCCCCAGCCTGTCCTGGGGCCGCAGCCAGCGCAGGAAACAGGCCTGCCAATGCTGACTCCCATGCGCCGCAAACCACACCTGCTGCCAGTGACGCTGGTCTTCCCTGCTGATCTGCATCCCCTGCCTGAGCGGACCGTCTAAGTCGGAGAGCAGGGCGGCTAGATCGGTGGCAACCATGGGCTGGCTTCCCTGTTGAAGTGCCAGCAGTTGCCGTTGCGCCACTAGATCGGCGTAGCGGCGAATCGGCGAGGTGACTTGGACATAGGCCGACAAGCCCAGGCTGAAATGGGGGCTTGGCTCCGTACCGGTATGACCGCGGCTTAGGCACCGCTTAATGGCGCAATGGCGCACCGGGCCAGCCGGCAGGGCTGCCAGCTCGGCCTCCGGCGGCAAAGTTGCTGTTAGTTGGCTGCGATAGGGCAGAGCTAAAGCTTGTTCTTGGCCAAGACCAGCTACCACCGCGCCCGCCAGAATCATCGCTTCGGCCACCATCAATCGGGCGGGGCTGGGTTCGGTGATCTCAAGCTGGGGAGCGTCTCCCTGGGCCGCGTCTCCCTGGGCCCGAATCCGACCCTCCGGCTGATCCAGCAGCAGGGCACCCTGGCGCACACGCCATTGGCGGCGGCGCAGCAGCAGGCCGTGCAAGTCGGCAAGGTCGCGCTCCTGAGGCGGGGCTAGATCGATCAGGTCGTCGGCATCGCCATAGCTGAGCCGGTAGGTGGGCTTAACCCAGCTGCGCTGCAATCCCGAAGCCTTAACAGCCCCATCGCCGTCGAGTTCAACCCAGATGCTCCAGGCGGCACTGCGATGGCCGGCCCGCAGGCTCATCGGCCCGGTGGCAAGCGCCTCCGGGAACATCGGCAAAATTCCAGATGCCAAATAAAGACTGCTGCCCCGCCGTCGTGCTTCTAAGTCGAGGGGCGAATCCAGCGCAATCAAGCGACCTGGGTCCGCCACGTGGATCCAAATCTTCACCTGGCCAGCGGGGGTTGTTTCCAACGCCAACCCGTCGTCAATGTCGCAGGTATCAGGGTCATCAATGGTGACGCTGCGCTGGCCGCTGAGGTCCAGACGCTCGGCATCACCCGGTAGTTCAGTTTCAGCGCTAGCTAGTAGGCGTTCGGCTTCAGCCAGTAGATCAGCAGAAAAGCCTTGCTCCCAGACCGTGGCTCGGAGGGACGGCAAAAGGTGGGCTTGCCACTGGCCCAGATCAACCAGCAGGTGGCGAATTGAACCCGTATCGACCATAACTTTGGCGGCCTGCAAAGCCTGGCGCAGGGGAAGGGGTAGGGGAGTTGTGCACTCACCTCCAGCCCAATCAACCAATAGCTCAAGCTGCTGGCGCTGCTCTGCGCTGAGCAGTTGCAGATCAAGCGGCTGACGATCGCGCAGCTGCTGCTGCCAGCGCATTTCAGCTTGCTCCTGGAGCACCCGCAGTCGGCGTTCTCGCCGCAGCCGGCGAAGATCCGTCAGAGGCCTGGCCTCAACCAGGTTTTGACGCAGACGGAACAGGGTCTGGGGACCAAGACACCAGCGCCAGCACGATGCAATAGCTAGGCCATCCCGTCGCGAAGACACCAGATCAACCCAGTCGCTCAGCTGCAATCCCTGAGGTTCAGCCTGCATCAGGATCCAAGCTGCCGCGAAATCGCTTCGAGAAGGCAGCACTGCCGTCAAAGCGTCGTCACTAATCAACCACGGAGCTTGGCTAAGCCGCTGGGGTGGGTTGCACTCGCCGGAAAACGCAGTGAGAAGCAACAGTTGCCGCAGCGGCTGGATTTGCTGCCTAGCGCTGGTACCAATTGCTAGAGAGGCCTTGTTTGAGGCCACAGCCAAAACAACAGCAAGCTGGGGACCGCGCTCATCGCCCAGTCCCACCAGATCGCCAGGATGGAAGGTTGAAGCCGCCAGGGGAGAGGCCTCAGCCTTCGGGATTCACAAAAGGCAGCAAGGCCACAATTCGGGCACGCTTAACAGAGTTGGTCAAGTCACGCTGCTGTTTGGCTGTCAGGCCAGTGAGGCGGCGGGGCAGGATCTTGCCGCGCTCGGTGATGAACTTCTTGAGCAGATCGACGTCTTTGTAGTCAATCGGATCGCCAGGCTTGATTGGCGACAGGCGCTTTTTGAAAAAAGAGCTAGACATGGATTACGAAGGCGAATAGTGAATGAAGCTGGTTCTGACCAGTACCTGACGGGGCTGGGGCAAATCGAGTTGAAACTGATGATTGAGCGCCAAAGCTGGGGCCCAAGCCTGAATCACTTGATTTCCTTGTGAACCGTCGAGGAGTTGCAGTGGGTACAGAACTTCTTCAGCTCAAGCCGTTCGGTGGTGTTACGGCGATTCTTCTCAGTGGTGTAACGGGACACACCTGGAGAACGCTTTGCGGGGTTGGACCGGCATTCGGTGCACTCGAGAGTGATCACGATCCGGACGCCCTTGTTTTTAGCCATGAAGGACGTTGCGCCGCTGGAGCGATGCGAAAGGACAAGTTGTCACCATACCTGGCGGTAGTCCCACCCCCCAGTTGATCCCTAAGATCAAGGTTCAACACACCACGGGCTATGCGGGTCTCGCTCCAATGGCTGCAGGAGCTGGTGACCGGCCCCGAACAAGCCCTCGCTCCAGGGCCGCTAGCCGAGCGTCTGTCTTTGGCTGGTTTTGAGGTGGATGCCATAGAGGACCTAGCCGCCCAGGCCGACGGTGTCGTGGTGGGCTTCGTGCGTGAACGCCAGGCCCATCCCAACGCAGACAAGCTGAGCGTCTGTTTAGTTGATATAGGCGCCGCCGAAACCCTGCAGATCGTTTGCGGGGCAGCGAATGTACGGGCTGGTATATATGTGCCCGTTGCCCTGGTGGGCGCCACTCTGCCGGCGGTCAACCTGACGATCAAGCCCGCCGAACTGCGCGGTGTGGCCAGCAGCGGCATGATCTGCTCCCTTGCCGAGCTTGGCCAGACGGCAGAGGGGGAAGGAATCGCCATTCTTGATGAGCTGCTGGAGCAGGTTCCCCCCCTGGGCGCAGCAGTGGGACCAAGCCTGGGGCTGGATGACCAGGTTTTGGAGTTGGCGATCACCGCCAACCGACCTGATGGCCTCTCAATGCAAGGCATAGCCAGGGAGGTGGCGGCCCTGGTGGGCGGCCAGACCCACATAAAGGCCCCTGAAATTGCCGCAACAAGCCAGCAGCTGCCTCTTTCCGCCAGCGACCGGGTCGCAGTTGAGGCTGGGGGGCTATTCAGCATCACGGCCCTCGACGGGCTGAAGGTCGCCCCATCGCCCCTCTGGCTGCAGCAGCGCCTGCAAAAGGCCGGCATTCGCCCGATCAACAACATTGTTGATATCACCAACTTGGTGATGCTGGAGACGGGACAACCCCTGCACGCCTTCGACAGCAAGCGCCTCGCCGTAATCGACGGAGATAGCGAACCCCAGCTAGCCAGCCTGGGGCTACGCCAGGCCCTTGATGGTGAGGAATTCACCAGCCTGGACGCCACGGAGCACAAACTCAGCCCCGAAGCCCTGGTGGTTACTTACAGCAACCGCCCCATCGCCCTGGCTGGCGTGATGGGTGGTGCGGATGAAGCCGTTAATGAAGCCACCACCTCAATCTGGCTTGAGGCTGCTGTGTTTGCTCCCCAGGCGGTGCGCCGCTCCGCCCGCAGCGTTGGCTTACGCACTGAAGCAAGCAGCCGTTTTGAGAAGGGGTTGCCAAGGGAGGCCACCCTCGCTGCTGCAGATCGGGCCGTGGCCCTGCTTAAGCAACATTGCGCTGCCAATGTTTCGGGCCGCTGGCTACATCAACGAGCCGAGCAGCCAATCGAGCCGTTGCAGCTGAGGCGTGATGCCCTGCACAATCTGCTTGGACCTGTTCAAGACGGCGAAGACTATTCAGACCTCAGTGACGACAGGATCGTCCAGACATTGACGGCCCTTGGTTGCCAGCTGGCAGAAGAGATAGATGGTGAGGGTTGGCTCGTCACCGTGCCCCCCTCACGGTTGATGGATCTGCAACGGGAGGTTGACCTAATCGAGGAGGTGGCCCGCCTGGTTGGTTACGACCACTTCGCCTGCCACCTACCCGACCCACTGGAGCCTGGGGGACTTACTCCAGCCCAGCAGGTGGAGCGCCGCCTGCGCCGCCAACTGTGCGCTGCCGGGCTGCAGGAGGCCTGCAGCTTTTCCCTGGTGCCGGCAGCCGCTGGGCGCATACCCCTGGCTAATCCCCTGCTAGCTGATTACGGCTACCTGCGCGACAACCTGCATGGCGAATTGCTCGCCGCTGCACGCCGCAACTTGCAGAGTGGGCAGCCAGGTTTCTGGGCCTTTGAGATCGGCCAGGTGTTCAGCAGCGATGCCGCCAGGTCTGCTCGCCAGCTGCTGGCTGGGGTTATCTGTGGCGAACGGCGAGGTGAGCGCTGGAGCAGCAGTGGCAAACCCCAGCCTCCCAGCTATCACCAAGCCCGTGGCCTGCTGCAGCAAGCCTTGGCAGCGCTGGCGATCCCAATCGAAGATCGCCCACTTACCCAGCACCCGTTGCTACACCCGGGGCGAGCCGCCCAGCTGGTAGTAGAAGGGCGGCCCCAGGGCTGGTTTGGCCAGCTGCACCCTGAGCAGGCCGAAAAGCTAGACCTACCGCAAACAAGCATCATCTTCGAGCTCGAACTCGATGCCTTGCTGATCGCCGCCACCCGCCGCAATCGCTGGCAGCCAGCCTTTGCCCCCTATGCCACCGTTCCCGCTTCGGAGCGAGATCTGGCCGTAGTGGTGGCAGCCAGCACGAATTCAGCTGAGCTGCTCCAGGTGATTCGCAAGGCCGGCAAGCCGCTGCTGGAGCATGCGGAATTAGTAGACCGCTACGAGGGCGGTCAACTTGCTGCAGGCCAGTGCAGTCAAGCCTTCCGGCTGCGCTATCGCGATGCCAGCCGCACCCTCACCGATGAAGAGGTGGAAGCAGCCCACTCCTCGATCCGGGCAGCCCTGGAAAAGCAGCTGGGCGCCCTGTTGCGCAGCTGATATCCAGGCGGCGGCAGATCTACCCCTGCTCCTGCTCCGCTGCCTCGGGCTGCGGGGTTGGGACGCCAGCTCCGATACGGCTCAAAACGGTCAATGTTTCTACGTGGCTTGTTTGGGGAAAAAAGTCGATCGGCTGAACGCTCTCCAATCGATAACTGCCGCCGCCAACCAGCTGGGCCAGGTCCCGGGCCAGGGTGGCGGGGTCGCAACTGAGGTAGAGCAGGTGGGCGGGGGGGCGTTCGATGATCGCCTGCAGGGTGGCGGGCTCCAGTCCCTTGCGGGGGGGATCGAGAAACACCGCATCGCAGTGAACCAGGTGCTCAGCAAGGCACTCGGCTACCACACCGGTCTCAAAGGTGGCTGATTCACTTAGGCCGTTTTCGCGGGCATTGGCCTTGGCCTGGTGCACGGCCTCGGGGCTTAGTTCAATGCCGTGAACGTGCCAGCCAGCCGCAGCGACAGGCAGGCTGTAGGTGCCAATGCCGCAGTAGGCATCAACCATCACGCCAGGCGCAGAGCCCGCAAGGGCTGCAAGCACCAGGGGGACTATTCGCTCAGCCTGTCGGGTATGGACCTGGAAAAAGGTGTCTGCTGCAATGCGCAGCTCGAGGTCGCAGAAACGCTCGTGCACCCAGCTACGTCCCACCACCACGCGTGTCTCGGGTCCCATCAGGGTGTTGGTGGCTAAAGGTTGCAGGTTCAGGCACACACCCACTAATTCGGGCCAGCGGTGCATCCATTGGGCGGCCAGGATCTCGATGCCCTCCAGGTCTGGGGTGCTGCTTACCAGGGTGATCAGCAACTCACCGGTATAGCTGCCGATTCGCAGGGCCAGATGGCGCAGGCCGCCCCCCTCGCGGCAGTCCCGATCAACGGGCCAGTCACTGGTCTCAAGATCCGACTTAAGCGGTGCGATCAAAGCGTCCAGGCGCGGATCAAGCACCGAGCAGCGATTCATATTGACAATTTTGTGGGTGCCAGGGCGATAAAAGCCAGCCCGCAACCGCCCGTCCTCGCAGCGCTCAAGCGGGATAATCGCCCTGTTGCGATAGCCGAGCCCTTCTGGCGCTGCCATTAAGGGTGCAACATCCGAATCAAGGTGGGCAATACGCCTCAGAGCATCAACAACTTTTTGGTGCTTCCAGTGCTGCTGCGCCGAGTCGTCGAGGTGCTGCAAGCTGCAACCACCACAGTCTTCAGCAAGGATGCAAGGAGGTCTTCGACGCTCCGCTGCCGGCTCAAGCACCTGTTGCAGCTCAGCTAGCCAGTGGCGACGGGCCTTATGGGTGAGGCGTACCTTCGCCTGCTCGCCAGGCAAGGCACCAGCTACAAACAAGACCCGATCTGCGAGACGGGCCACGCCCTGACCGTCATGGGATAGGCCGGTGATGGCCACCGTCACGGTCATTCCGGTGGAGAGATCGAGGCCATCGCTCTTGCCACCACCAGCGCCGTTGCCAAAGCTTTTAGTGCCCACGCCCGCCTACCAATCCTTCACCCTACGCCGTGCAAAGGGGCGTTACACCTTGCGGCGGGGCACGGTGATCTTGCTGAGGAGTCGATAAGGTGGGGGACGCGTGTGGTCGCTGCGATGAGCGTCGTTCGGGATCTGATCCTTCAGGCTGATGATCAGCTGCGGTATCCCAGTGGCGGCGAGTTGCGCTCCATGGTGGAGTACCTCAGCCGGGGAGCCGAAAGGCTGGCGGTTGTGCGGCTTCTAACCGACAACGAGAAAAAAATTGTTGATGAGTCGGCCAAGCAGCTCTTCCAGCGCAACCCCGACTATGTGGCCCCCGGTGGCAATGCCTACGGCCAAAAGCAGCGGGCCCAGTGCCTGCGCGACTACAGCTGGTATCTGCGCCTGGTGACCTACGGCGTTCTCGCCGGCAGCACCGAGATGATTCAACAGATTGGCCTGGTCGGTGCCCGTGAGATGTACAACAGCCTCGGCGTACCGATGCCAGGCATGGTGGACGCAATGCGCACCATGAAGGAGGCCTCGCTCGCCCTGTTGAGCACAGACCAGGCATCCCTTGCGGGCCCGTACTTCGACTTTCTGATCCAGGGCATGCAAACCAGCACCTGATTCAGACCATCCCAACCAGCACCAAGACCCGGAGGAGCGCTTGTCTCATCCGGGTCTTTTTAATGGACTATTAATGAGTCCCGCATGGGACGCAAAAGAATCATCGATTGCTCGCTCGGATGGAGCGACAGGGCGATGCTCACTTTTCAATAACCGCCGGCGGGACCGCGCACCTCACCCAGCCCCTCCACTTGTCTAAAGTCTCATCCTAGACGCATGCAGGGTCTATAACTAAGTCCATTATGAGACAACTGATCATTCTTTTGGCAAGCTGCTCGACCAGCTCCAGGGCCAGCTCCAGGGCCAGCAAGTCTCGAAGCTTCAGCAAGCCTGTTACATGGCCCTGAGAGCTTGCGTACCTGTGTATGACACAGTTACGCAAGGTTTCCGAGTGTGCTGCTGCAACGATTCTGAGGCGGGACGGATGATTTGGACCAGACCAGCCCAGATAGCTGGACAAGCTGTTCAGGCCGTCTAACGGTCACAGCAACGAGTAATCAATGAAGCGCGCCCAGGGAGATGCAAGCAGAAATACGGAAAAATCGGAATTAAGCCGAACTAGACGCCATCAACTAGGGGGCAAAGCTCACTTGCATATGCCTCAGTCATCTCATCCAAGACTGATTAGTAGTCCACTCGCAAGACCAGGCCGCTTAGGCCAAGAATTGATAATCCCATTCTCCTCAGACGAGACCCTCAACAGGACAAATAATGCGTCCCAAATGAGAGAGACAAGAAACAATCCGTCAAGCATCTGGGCAATCAAGCCGTAGTGGCTTGAAATGATGATTCGCCCAACAAGCCGCAGAGCGCAGATCGCCAGTCTCATCCAAGAATTATTCCAGGACCAATTAGGTGTCTCAGGTGAGAAGTCATATACGAATCTACTCGTTACGGTAGAGCTCTTTCAGCAGCTGGTAGGCCTCGTTTAGGCGCCGCATGGTTTCTTCCGTGCCGCCAGAGTCGGGGTGATGGCTCATCGCCAACTCGCGGTAAGCCTCCCGTATTTGTCGCAGGGTGAGACGCTGACCCGGCGCCGTTGGCAGTTGCAGCAGCTTCAAGGCCCCATGCAGGGTCATGGTGTGTTCCAAGGTCTGGAACGAGGTGCCCTTGCGTCGCTTGCGGAAACGATGCACAAAGCGCCTGATCAGCGTTGGTAAGCGGAGTTCCAGGGTTGAAATGCTGAAGGGATCCTCCAGCAAACCTGCCATCACCATGACTCGCTCAAAAGTTGCGGGCTCCCTGCCCCAGCTGGGAGCCGTATTGGCCACCACATCGCAGGCAAGCGACCAAGTAAAAGGGCGGCCCTCACTTTGATCACTCTGGCCCCAAATGTCCTGGGCCAACCACACCATTGCGGCTTCCAGAACCGCCTCATTGGCAACCTTGCCGTAGAGCTCAAGCCAGTGGTCACGGGCTCTGGCCAGGGAGCGTTCGAGCACATCACCTCCTACATGGGGGAGAGGTTCTTGTGCCAGATCCATGGGTTGGCGTAAGGGCTGCAAACTGCGCTTGAGCTGGTCAGATTGGCGCCTCACAAAGCCAGGTAGGTCAATGCCGCTCTTACGAGGGCGCACTTCCGCTGCCATCGACGCATCAACATCGAAGTCGAAGGCGAATTCACGATCAGCTGATTCCCGATCCAGGCATAGGTCTCCCCCGGAGCCCCGGGTCATCAACACCAGAGCCCCCTGTTCGTTGAAGGTTGACTCCAGGCTTGTTTGTTCGCTCAGAGAGCCATCAGGCTGGTGATTGCCGTCGTTGGCAAGAACAGAGGTCTCAGCTTCCTCAGTAGCTGGGAAGATCTCTTGTAGCAGACGCTCGAAAAGATCTCCGCGACTGCGAAGGCCCCACTCGGCCCGCAGCGCGTCAATTTTGTCGAGCAAATCGACGGGCAGCTCCAGACTGAAGCGGCGACGATTGGGGTCCGCCGGCTTAGCCATGCCTAACGGCCCATAAGGTCGCGCATCATTTCCTGCTGCGCTTCCACAGCCTGCTGGTAGCGATCAACCAAGCTTTTGTTCCCAGGGGTTGAAGTTTGGTTGGGGGAATAACGCGGCTGATAAATTGCCGGTGGCGGAGGTGGTGGTGGGTTTGCTCTGAGGGGCGGCAGGCTGGGGAAGCGTGGCTGCAGCACCAACGGGGCCATTAATTCTGATCCATCCTGACCCTCCCGATCTTGATCCGGAATCGCAGGCAGGGACTGGGGGGGCGTCATCGCCGCGGGGGAGGCTGTGTTGCGAGCCAACTCAAGCAAACGCTGTCGCTCCTGCACCATGGCTACCTGACTGGCTGGCACGATGCTGAGTAGGTGACCAGGGGTGGCATCGGCCGGATAAACCAAGCTGATTCGAACTGGGTTGGATACACCTCCCCGAAGATTCAAAGAGGTGAGGGGCAAGCTTTGGCCAGAGAGCATGCCTACGTGCATTTCTTGAAGCCCTTCCTCCGTGAGTACTTGCAATGATCCCCTGAAGGCGGTGAAAGGTTTACCAGTGCCTGAGGCGGTGGGATGGCTGAGAACCAGCTCATAGGGGCCGGACCCCTTGAGATTCAGATCGACATCAAATCGAACGCCGTAGGTGCCCACATTGTCTAGGGATGAATCCACCATGCGGCTGACGAGTGGATTGACCTGGACCTCGCGGGTGCCGAAATTATGGCGGTTGGTGCTCGTTAGCGGAAAATGTAATGGGCCTTGCTGAGCGAGATTATGGTTCAGGGTGGCTTGGTAGGTATCACCTATGGCGACTCCTCCCACACGGGAGAAAATTCGGCGGCCATTGATGTCAGCAATGCGGTTCAGGTAGACCCTGCCCGGAGCAAGCCGGCCCCGATCCAAAATAGCGATTAGATCCCAGTCGCTATTGGGTTCCTTCCCAGCAACAACAGCCATCTGAAAAGGTCCATCACTATTACCTTTCAACAAGGCGTTAGCAATGCCAAGCGCAGGCAGCTGGGTCTGGAATAGGACAATGCGGCTGCGGGCAGGAATAGTAATTTCCTGATCAAGTTTTGGATCTAGGCGACCGCGTAGAACCTGCACAGCGGTTGCATCTCCAGGACCTGTATTCCAAGGGCGAGGCCCGAGGGGTCTTACTCCCATCTTGTAATTGACAAGATAGGGCGCCTCAAAGCTGTTGCGTACTGCACCGGTTTCAAAGCGGATGTGCACTGCCCTCATTCCGGGATTGATCAGAATCAGCCCTAGGGTGAGTTCTGGACGCCTACCAGAGCGGGATAGCTGGTGGCGGTTGGGGGGAAAATACTTGTGGTGCATGTGCACCCCAAAATCACCGTTGAAGGTGAATTCGGCGTTGCGCAAGGGCTGGCCAGTCTCTTCGGCGTAGGCATACCCCGGCGCTGTGCTGATCAGGATCCCGGGGCCTTCAACCTCCTCCGGCTGGTTCGAGTGCAGAACCGGCACCTTGTTGAAGGTGCCATTTAGGGGACGGGCCTGTTGTCCCGCCATCAGAGCCACGTAAGCGGCCGCTGGCAGCACCTGCAACAGGCCGAGGGGAGCCCCCAGGGCAGCTGCTATCAGCAGTTTGATCGGCCGCAACGGAAATCTGGTAATCAGGGTGTTGGGTTTGAGTGCAATGGCCCCTACTCCAAAAGGGTATGACGGGCAGTCGGCTGCAAACCCAGATCGAGAGCTCGTACAGGGGCTGGGAATGGAACTGACCGAAGGGTGTTTCGGGGCCATCGCTGGGGGAGAAACACAACACTCGGCAAGCCCGTCAGGCTCGCTAGAACCTTAAGGAACTTTCATACTTTCTCATGCTTCCCCTCCTGGGCTGCTGTGGCAGCGTTGATGACGGTGGTGCTGGTAGCTGGAGGCGTCATCAAGAGCGCAAGCTGCGCATGCTGCAGTTCTGGCGGGACGGTGTGGAACGCCAGCTGGCAGCCGTGAATGCCTCGATCAGCACGCTGGAGCGACAGATGGAGCGGGATGCGGCCTCGGCTGGCAGCTGAGGCTTGAGAACGCGTCTGCATTGAGCAGGGCGGCACGCATCTGTGCCAGGCCCTGCTTGAGCCTCCGCTGCACGGTCATTGGACTCACCTGAAGTAGGGCTGCAGTGCGCCGGTAGCTCCAGCCCGAGAGCACTACCTTCTGGATCACACGACGTAATCCGGGCTCAAGGCAAGCAAGTTGCTGACGCACTTCAGCTCCCTGATACTCCCAGTCATCAGCGCCGGTGAATCCAGATTCCGAGGGCCTGCCGCTCCAACCCTCGTGAAGTCTGGTTTCCTCATAGCCAGTCTCCAGATCCAGGGGCCTGGCTAGGGCTTGACCACGCAGTAGTTCTTGCCATTGCTCAAGGCTGAGCTGCAGAGCTAGCCGCAGATCTTCGGCGCTGGGCTCCTGCCCATGGCAGCTGCTCCAGCTGGCCTTCAGTTGGCGCAGCTTGTCGTGCAGCTCCATCTGCCGGCGCGGTAACCGCACGGCCGATGCCGAATCGCGAAGGTAGTGCAGGATGGCGCCCCGGATGTGGGGTCTGGCAAAGGCCTCGAAAGGAGTTGCTGTTTGTGGTCGATAGAGCTCGGCGGCTCGTAGCAGGCCCATCAGACCCACCTGAACCAGGTCGTCGAGGGGCTCCGGACAGCGGCGGCAGTAGTGCACAGCAATTGGGGTAACCAGACCGCAGTACTGGTTCACCCGCTGGTTGCGTTGTTGCAGGGCACGGCGGCAGAGGGATTTTGTTTTGATCGATTGGGTCATGGGCTGAAGTTGGGTTGGCAGGGTTTTGTTCCCTTCCTTTCCAACCAGCCGCGAAGGGGCCCTGTTGCGCAACCGAAAAATTACGGAACGTTGATCACAGGTGCTTGTCGGGGGCAGCGGCAACCGCCTGCAGTAAGGACCAAGGCCCCTGTCGCTCCAGCAACTCGAGATCGGACCTTTCCGTGGCCAGCAGATAGCCAGCAAAGGCAAGGGCATTGAGGCTGAAGCCAGCGCAATGTTCCTGGGTGCGCCGCACGGTGAGCAGCCAGTTGTCGTCGAAGAGCAGGTTGTATGGGTGCCTGGGCTGGGCGTCCTGGTGCGGATAGCCCAGGCCCAGTTGCTCGGCATGCTCCAGGTAAAGGGCGGGTAGATCCCTACCCCCGTGGGCATCTGTGCGGCGACTCAGCCGATAGGCCCAGGGCCAGGGGCGCTCGCCCCTATCCAGCTGAACTTGAATTGCCGTAGACAGGGGTGTGCTGGCTTCTCCAGCGCGGCGGGGCAGCAGTTGCAGATGCCGATGGGGCTGGCTGGCGCCAGAGGCGGCACAACTGTTGAAGAACCACAGCCCACCGGTGTCACTGGCCAGCAGCGAGACCCCGCGCCAGTCGTCAGCAGAAAGCCAGCCGGACTGCGGCTGCCAGGAGTCCGTGATCAGGAGCAGATGGCCCGCCTGCACTGGATATTTGTTGAGCAGCACCACATGGCCGCTGCTGAGCCGTTCCACTTCCAGAGCTTGCTCCCAGGGCAAAAAAGGATTGGGCTTGGGGCCACCACGGCGTAGGTGTTTGGGGGTGGTGCTCAGCAAACGCCGCAACACAAATGGCTGGTGCTGCGGGGCCGCCAGGACCTCGGTAGCTAGGGGAACCAGGGAGCCGCTTGCCTGCGCCTGGCTGGATAACTGCAGCGCCAGCTGCCAGATGCGCTCAGCTCGCACCAGCCTTGAGGCGGGCCAGAGATGCTCCCTGGTAGTAGTGACCCAGAATCTGGTTGTAGCGATAGCCCTGCATAGCCAGATCCTGGGCGCCGTGCTGGCTCATGCTTGCGCCAAGATGGCCATGGGCTTCCAGAGATATCTGGCGGTTGGCGGCATAAAGACTTTCCACGATGGCGCCCTGATAGCTGAGGATCATGCCGGCGGTGCTGGCGGCAGCCTGGCGGGTGCGTTCGTTGCTGCTGGAGAGGCCCTTGTAAGCCTGCCAGCGGGTTGTGTCACCAAGGTGCCAGTGACGGTTGGCTGGGCGAGCCATGTGGGCGAGGGCATAGGAGCGGGCTGCTACGGCCTGGGCCCGCAGAGCCTCTAGCGACCAGCTGCTTGGCATCTCAGCTCCAACCACGGCACCGATGTAGGTCTCCAGACCAACGTGATTGACCACCCTGAGCTCGCCACTCTCCGGAATCAGACGCAGGCGCCCTCCATAGGGACGGCCGTTAACCAGTACGGAGCTCCCACTGGTCTGCAGCCAGGCTTCTGGACCCTGGAGCCAGAGTTCACTGAGGTTCACCGAACTGCCAGCGCCGCCCTGTTGGAGCAGCTGGCCGTCTCGGCTGACAACCTGCCAGGCACCGCTGGCGGAGAGATCGGGGTTGGTGCCGGCGCCAAGCAGGGCGACGCGGATTTCCAGATCGACTCCCGGACCCGCTTCGGGCTCAGCCAGGCCGAGGCTGGAAGTGGAAGTGGAAGTGGCCGTGGCAGTTGCTTGAGGTGTGGCTCGGCGCGCCTCGAGACGACGCAATTGCTCAGCTGCGGTAGTGGTGTCTTGCGCCGGGGGCGGCGTATCAATAAGGGCATCCAGCAACTCGCCCTGGGCGGCCCCATAGGGGCGGGGAGCCAGGCCCTGGGCCGCAAATCCCACCGCCACGGCCACAACGGCCATTGGGCCAGCCAGCATCAGTCTCCGGCTGAAGAAACCACGCAGATGAAGACTTCTGTTCTGGAGAAGACCTCGGTTCTGGAGTAATCCTCGGTTCTGGAGTAGTCCTCTGTTCTGGAGAAAACCCTGATTCAGGCGCAGGCGGCCAGGGAGGCCCAGGAGTCGGCTCCGGAGCCATCGGCCTGCACCCGCAATGTGCCGTTCCAAAGGAGATGGCCCGAACCGCTAAGTCGGATCATGCCCGAAGAAGCGCCATCGCACAGCATCCCCCCCGGCCGCGGCGAGCACTGCCAACCCACTACGGAGCTGCGGCCTAGGCGATCAAGCCAAAAAGGCGCAACCAGCGCGTGGGCAGATCCAGTAACCGGATCCTCATCAATGCCAAGTCCTGGAGCGAAGAAACGCAGCTGGTAGTCGGCTGGCCGTCCAAGCACGGAGGGAAGGTCGTCTATCGATCCCTTCTCGATGGCCTGCATCAACACCAAGCCGCCCCGATCAGGACCCTCTAATACCGCAGCCAGGCCAGGCAACTGGGCCAGCGCTGCCTCTGGCGTCAACAAGGCCACCCGATAACCGAGGCCTGAGCTCCAGTAGGCCAGGGGTGCCACTCCTAGGCGTTCATGCAGCAACCGGATCAGCGCTGCCGATGGCTCGGCCGGCAGCAGACCGGCGCTAGGCAGCACCAGCTGCCCTGAACTGCCGCTGGCATCAAGGGCTACCGCCAGGGGGCCGCTGCGGGTGAACAGCTCCAATCCCCCGCCGGGCGCCAGCTGCTGCCAGTGGCCCAAGGCCAGCAGGGCGGCGAGTGTTGCATGGCCGCATAGGGGGACCTCGCAGCTGGGGGTGAACCAGCGCAGGGTCCAGCCGCCTTGCTGCTGCAGCAAAAAAGCCGTCTCAGACTGGTTGAGACTGCGGGCAATGTCCTGCAGGGCGCCATCGCCCATGGGCTGATGTAGCTGCACCACGGCCGCACCGTTGCCGCAACAGGGTCCGTCAGCAAAAGCCTCAACCAGCACAGCTGGCAGGGAGACAAGTGGCGTTACCGCAGATCCGGGGAAGGTCATGCTTGCTGCCACTCCGGCCGCAGATCGCGCTCCATCAGAGCCTTGACGGCGGCGGCAGGGGTGGTGCGGCCTTCGAGCACCAGCACAACCTGCTCACAGATCGGCAGATGCCAGCCTTTGCGGCTGGCAAGCTGCAGGGCCGCTCTGGCCGTGCGAGGACCCTCAACGGTTGCTGAAATGCGCTCGCTTGCCTGCTGCTCGCTGCAGCCCTCGGCCAGGAGCACGCCGCAGCGATAGTTGCGGCTGAGGCTGCTGTTGGCGGTGGCCAATAAATCCCCCAACCCAGCCAGGCCGTAGAGAGTGCTGGTGGCACCGCCTAAACCCTCCAACACCACTCCAATCTCGGCTAAGCCACGGCAGAGCAGGGATGCCTTGGCGTTCGCACCTAAAGCCAGACCATCGGAGATGCCGGCGGCTACTGCCATAACGTTTTTGAGAGCCCCTGCGGCCTCGGTGCCAATCGGATCTGTGTTTGTGTAGAGGCGCAGCGATGTGTCGCTGAGCTGCTGCTGAAAGCGGCGGGCTAGATCCTGATCCGCAGCTGCGATCACGCTGGCCGCAGGCAGGCCTTGGCGCACCTCGGTTGCCAGATTCGGCCCACTCAGCACCAGCAAGGGGGCAGCCGCCAACTGGTTTGACCAGAGCTGGGTGGCAGTTGCCAGCAGCTGGAGATCCAACCCCTTGCTGCAGCTCAATAGCGGCAGTCCAGTGGGCCAATGGGGAGCCAGCTGCTCAGCCAGGGGCTGGACCCCTGCCATGGCTACCGCCGAAACCACCAGATCCTGGTTGGCAAGCAGGTCCACCGGACTGCTGCCAGAGCGCCGGGACCAACCCGTGACGATGTGACCTTGCTGATCCCAGCGCTCAAGCAGGGTCTGCCCCCAAGCCCCCAGGCCCAACACGGCGATGCGAATGCCCATCGACTCCGAAGCAGCAGGCAGGTAGGCACTGCCATCATGCGGCAGGCCCATGGGTGCGGCTTCAGCTCTGGAATTTTTGTGGCAATGAGCTCAGCTTCGCCTTGGCAGGACTGGCATGGCACTGGACTGGTGGTCGGGTGTGGCGGCATCGGCCAGGCCCTGTTGCAGGAGCTGGGCCGAATCGCCCCGGGGCTGCAGCTTGTGGGAGCCTCACGCCAGGACTGGCGATTGCCGGGGGATCCCCTGTGGCGAGAGGTCGAGTTTTTACCGCTGGATCTCACCGACGACTCCAGCCTCTCGGTGTTGGCAGCAAGCCTTGAAAATCGCCCCCCCCTGCGGCTAGTGATCAACACGGCCGGCCTGCTGCATGGGCCCCTGCTCCAACCGGAAAAGCGCCTCAGTCAGGTGAATCGCCAGGCCCTAGAGCTCAGCTTTGCGGTGAATGCCTTTGCGCCCCTGCTGCTGGCCCAGGCGATCGAATCCCTGTTTAGCCCTAGCGACCCATTTCATTTCGCCAGCCTTTCGGCCCGGGTGGGGAGCATCGGCGACAACCAACTCGGTGGCTGGTATGCCTACCGGGCGGCCAAGGCTGCCCAAAATCAGATGCTGCGCACCCTGGCCCTGGAATGGGCTCGCAGAAAGCCAAACGGGTGTGTGAGCCTGCTCCACCCCGGAACCACGGCCACGGGCCTCTCCGCCCCCTTCCAGGCCGGTGTGCCGCCAGATCGGTTGTTCAGCCCAGAGCGCGCTGCTCAGCAGCTGCTCGACGTATTGGCGGTGCTTGGGCCCCAACAGACTGGGCAGTTCTGGGCCTGGGATGGGCAGCAAATCGCCTGGTAGCTCTCAAATCAAGCAGCGTTTGCTTGCAGGATTGCTAAGGAAATCACCTCCAGAGCGGAATCCTCCGTGGCCTCTAGGCGCACAGGTGGTGCCATGCCGTCCTCGTAGGCCTCAAGCCAGCGCGGCGCACACACACACCAATGGTCTCCAGG
The DNA here is from genome assembly GCF_024345355.1 of Cyanobium sp. WKJ7-Wakatipu. Classification (NCBI taxonomy): domain Bacteria; kingdom Bacillati; phylum Cyanobacteriota; class Cyanophyceae; order Synechococcales; family Prochlorococcaceae; genus Cyanobium; species Cyanobium sp. WKJ7-Wakatipu. The sequence continues at coordinate 35,396 of NZ_JAGQAY010000001.1, read as the reverse complement.
CTTGAGACCGGGGAAGCCATAGGCGGGCGCCGGGGTGCTGAGGTCGTTTCCCTGGGCCTGGCTGTAGCGCAGGAAGGCATCGCTCACGACACAGCAGACGCTGTGACGACCCAGGTCGGCGGCATTGGTACGGCAATGACCGTCGCGGAACCAACCTGTCATTGGTTGGCAGCCGCACACCACCAAGGGTTCACCCAGCACATTTAGCGAAGCGGAAGCTGGCTGGCTGGAATCGCTCACGGGAACCGGGGAAAATGTGGATAGCTCCAGTCTGGCCAGGCAGTTCGGAGGTTGCAGCCCTGCTGAGACCACAAGCTTCAGAGCTATGCGAAAGGCAACACACCCGCACAAAGTTGGCCTGGGTAGTTGACGGATTCCGGGGGGGAGGCGTTAAAGGTCGAAGAGCGCGTTCACCCTGTCTTTCAGCGCGGCCCCCTTCATGAGCTGGGAATTCACCGAAGACGCGGCCTTTCTGGCCCTCTGCGACGCGTACAAAGAAAGCGGTGAACCCTCCGCCATGGAATTCCTCGCCCACGGCGAAGGGGCTTTCCATTTCCAGGAACTCACCCAGAACGCCGCCGGCGAAGGCATCGACCTGAGCGACTCCTCCAACCTGGAGGAGTTTCAGCAGGAGGTGATCGACGCCCTCGAAGACCTTTGCAACTAGAGCTCAGGAGTAGAAAAAAGCAATCTCCTTAGCTTTCAAGCCATCCCATCCGGCGGCCTTAAGCCGGGCATCAAGGCTGGCTTGGTCGAAATGCTTCGAGCCTGTCTTAACGATGCGATTGCGCATCGATTTTTTGACACCGCTGCGGGCCCGCTGGCTTTCCAGATCCATCACCTCCGTGTAGAGAGCGATCATCTCGGCGGGGATCGGGGTGCCATCCAGGTCGATGCCCGAGGCGATTGCGGCATCAACGCCGCCAGGTCCGGCAATGGCCATAGCCGTTTTGCAAGGTGATTGGCCAGGCTAGAAGCCGCTGCCCCCCTGCTCAGGCTGAGAAGTAACGGGCTTGGCTGTGTAGGGCCACTAGGGCAGTGGTGCTCTGCTCTGGTTCGAGTTGGTCGCTCTCATCCATCGACATACCAATCCGCTTGGCACCGAGCCAGGCGAGCTGCTGGCGGGAGTCGGCCACATTTGGACAGGCGGGATAGCCAAAGGAGTAGCGGCTACCGCGATAGCGCTGGGCCAGCACGTCGCGCAGCGGCATCGCGGTGGGATCTGCAAAGCCAAGCTCCCGCCTGATGCGCGCATGAACCCATTCGGCCAGAGCCTCAGCCATCTGGACTCCAAGTCCATGGAAATAGAGGTAATCGGTGTATTGATCAGCTTTGAAAAGCTGCTGGGCAAAGCTGGTGGCACCTTCGCCCATGGTTACGGCCTGCATCGGCAACACATCGGTTGGCAGCGACGAACCATCGGCTGCGATTGCGAGATCTCGGTAGAAATCAGCGATGCAATAGCGGTTGCCTGAGCGCTGGCGGGGCAGCTCAAAGCGTCCTAGTTGTTGCTGGCGCTTAGCTGGGTCAAACAAGACCACGGCGTTGCCACTACGGCCGCAAGGGAAATAGCCGTAGGCCACCCGAGGTGAAAGCAGGCCCTCCTCGAGACAGCGCGCCATCCATTGCTGCAGAACGGGCTCCGCCTTCTCGACCAGCATTGCTTCGTAGTCTTCGCGGCTCTGCTGCTGGGTCTTACGCAGCTGCCACTGGCCTGCAAATAGGGCGTTGCGATCTAGGTAAGCGAATACTTCCTGCAGGTCGATCTCCTGCTCAGTTAAAACCTGGCTACCCCAAAAAGGTGGCTCAAGGGCGCTCTCTTCGGCCACAGCCGTAGAGCGCTGATCATTTGGTTCAACGCTGACAGTGGCTTCTTTAGGGGAAATAGATACAGCTTCACTTGCCCCATCCGCCTTGGCAGGCTCTTCTGCGGGGGTCTCGGGAGAGGTGATGCCAAGCCCCTCCGGAATCGCTCCAAGGAAACCATGTAGGTCGTCCCAGGCACCGCCGGCTTTTGCCTCCATCAGGGCGTCCATAAAACGCAGGTCGGCAAATGCGTCGCGGCCGTAGATAACCTGACCTAGATAGGCGGCCCGGCAATCGCCATTAACAAACCGAGGCGTAAGCGCTGCTCCGCCAAGTATTACCGGTACGGCAATGCCAGCCTGATTAAAGGCTTCCAGATTGTCTTTCATGAAGGCCGTAGACTTCACAAGTAGACCGCTCATGGCGATGCAGTCGGCCTGATGCTGCTGCTGGGCATCGATTATAGCCTCGCAGCTTTGCTTGATGCCTAGATTGACAACTTCATAGCCATTATTGGTGAGAATAATATCTACAAGATTTTTGCCTATATCATGCACATCGCCTTTTACGGTGGCGATCAGGAATTTACCCTTAGCCGAGCTTTCTCCCTCGGCCGTTTCCATGTGGGGCTCGAGATGGGCTACTGCCGCCTTCATAGTTTCGGCGCTTTGTAATACAAAGGGCAACTGCATCTGGCCGGAACCAAAGAGTTCGCCCACCACCTTCATGCCGTCGAGCAAAAAGGTGTTAATGATCTGCAGTGGCGGGTAAGTAGCAAGCGCTTCGTTTAGGGAGGCGTCAAGCCCGATTCGCTCACCATCAATGATGTGCTGCTTGAGACGCTCCTCCACCTTCAAGTCGGCGAGAGAGGGGCCTGAGGCCCTGGCCTCTTTGGCGCTCACCCCTTCAAACAAGGTTGTGAGCACGGTCAGAGGGTCGTAGCTGCAAATAGACCCCGGCTCATTAGTCTCGAACCGACGCCGGTCGTAGATCAGATCGCGGCACACCTGCTGATGCTCTGGACTGATCTTTGCCAGGGGCAGAATCTTGGCAGGGCTAATGATCGCCGCATCCATCCCGGCTTCGCAGCAGTCGTGCAGAAATACCGAATTGAGCACAATCCGGGCCGCCGGCGACAGGCCGAAACTCACGTTGCTGACGCCCAGCACCACATGCACCCCTGGTAAGTCGGTGCGAATGCGGCGGATTGCCTCAATCGTGGCCGCACCATTGAGCCGATCTTCCTCAATTCCCGTGGATATCGGTAGGGCTAAGGGGTCGTAGAAAATCTCGTGAGCAGGAATTCCAAACTCAACCGCATCTCGGTAGGCGCGCTGGGCAATGGCAAATTTGCGCTCCGCTGTGCGTGCCATTCCCTCTTCATCGATGGTGCCCACGACAACCCCGGCGCCATAGGCCTTGGCCAGCTCCAGCACCTTGAAGAAACGCTCGTCACCATCTTCGTAGTTGGTGGAATTGAGGATGCATTTACCACCGGACACTTTGAGCCCGGCCTCCATCTTCTGCCACTCAGTGGAATCGAGCATCAACGGCAGGTTGACGTTGGTGACAAGACGGCTCACCAACTCATGCATGTCCCGTTCACCATCGCGACCGACGTAATCGACGTTGACGTCGAGCACGTGGGCGTTCTCCTTAACCTGACCCCGCGCCACTCCCACGAGGCCATCCCAATCCTCCTCAGCTAGCAGCTCGCGCACTTTCTTGCTGCCGCTGGCGTTAAGCCGTTCACCAATGATCAGGAAGGAATTGTCCTGGTGGTAAGGCGTGGTGCTGTAGATCGAGGCCGCGGCGGGCTCACCCTGCAGCAGGGGGCGTGCGTGCTGGGTCTGGGGGGTGCGCACCGGTCGAGCAGCTGGATGCAACTCGGCTGCCAACTCGGTCAATGCGGCGATGTGGGCAGGGGTAGTGCCGCAGCAGCCACCGATCACCTGCACGCCAAGATCTTCAACGAAGTGCAGCAACTGCAGCTTCATTTCGAGCGGTGTCAAGCGGTAGTGGGCTACCCCGCCGATATTTTCTGGCAGGCCTGCATTGGGGATACAGCTCACCACAAACGGACTGTGCTCGCTCAGATAGCGGATGTGCTCCTTCATCTGCTCCGGTCCAGTGGCGCAGTTGAGCCCCAGCACATCAATCGGGAATGGCTCCAGGATCGCCACCACAGCAGCTATATCGGAGCCGACCAACATTGTGCCGGTGGTCTCCATGGTCACGCTCACCATCAACGGCCGCCTCTGGCCGGTCTTGGCGAAGGCGTCCTCAATGCCCTGAAGGGCCGCCTTGATCTGCAGCACATCCTGGCAGGTCTCGACAATAAATAGATCCACATCTCCCGCCAGCAGCCCTTCGGCCTGCTCAGCAAACGATGCCTTCATCGTGTCGAAGTCGATGTGGCCCAGGGTCGGCAGCTTCGTGGTTGGACCCATGGAGCCAGCCACGAAGCGCGGCTTCTCTGGCGTGGAGTAGGCAGCGGCCACTTCGCGGGCCAGCTCTGCCGCCCTCTTGTTGAGGGCAAAGGTCTGGTCGGCGATGTCGTATTCAGCCAGCACCAACGAGGTAGCCCCGAAGGTGTCGGTTTCGATCACATCGCAGCCCGCCTCCATAAACTGGCGATGCACTGCCTGAACAGCATCGGGGCGGGTGAAAACAAGATTTTCATTGCAGCCCTCAAGGGCAGCGCCACCGAAATCATCGGGGCCCAGATCCATCTGCTGCAGCGAGGTGCCTGTGGCACCGTCGAAAACCAGCACCGGCCGCCCAGGACCATGCAGGCGCTCAAGAAAGCCGATTCGCTTAACCAGCTGGGGTGCTACTGCCTCAATCATGTTGATCAACCGTCTACGCGAATACGGGTCACCCAGTGGTCATAGGCGGAATCGCGGCCTTCCGTGATTGCCGTTAAGCGCTCACGAATCGCGGTCATTACCGGCCGATTGCCAGGCATGTCGGTGGTCTCCACCCGGCGCACCGGGGTGACCTTGGCGGCGGTGCCACTGAGGAACACTTCATCGGCCACGAATAGCTCGCTCTTATCGACAGGACGCTCCAGGGTGGGAATGCCCATGGCCTGGGCCAGTTCCAGCACGCTGGCCCGGGTGATACCTTCAAGGATGTCCTGATCAACCCCGGGGGTGATAAGGACTCCATCTCGAACAATAAAAAGATTCATGCCGCTGGCTTCACTTACCTTGCCGCGACTGTTGAGCAGCAAAGCCTCATCAAAACCGCTTTTTACAGCTTCTGTCTTGGCCAGGGAGCTGGTGATGTAGGCGCCACTGATCTTGCCGCGCAGGGGCAGGGAGCGGTCTTCCTGGCGGGTCCAAGAGGAGATGCGGCAACTCACACCCTCAGGGGAGAGGTAGTCGCCCAGCTCCAGTCCGTAGATGAGAAAATCGGTCTCAATGTTGTGTAGCCGGGGGGCGATACCCAGATCACTGGTGTAAACAAACGGGCGCAAATAAACCGGACAGATTGGTTTATTTGCCCGCAAGAAGGTCACTATCGCGTCGTGGATGGTTTCTTCGGCTAGCTCAGTGAGCAGCAGCCGGGCACTCTGGCTGAGGCGACGGATGTGGCGATCAGCGCGGAAAAGCAGGATCTCAGCCGGGTCGCTGGGATTGGGCAGGGCCCGCATGCCGCCAAAGGCTCCAGTGCCGTAGTGGAGGGCGTGGGTGGCCACCGACAGGGTGGCTTCGGCAAAGGGCACGCATCGGCCACCGAACCAGGCGTAGGGCAGGAACTGGTGCATGGTGAGGGCGAAGCGGGCGGTGCTGGCGCGACGGCCTGTGGCCGATATCAAACGATCTTCTCACCGCAGCAAGCAGGATGGGGTGATGCATCGCTTGGCATCGGTACCTGGGGGAGGAGCAGAAGCCGACATCGGCGCGCTGGTGGAGCAGCCTGCCGCGCCTGTGCTGCTGCTCAGCAGTGCGGACACCGACCTGCTGGCCATTGACCAGTTGCTTGAGCGGGAACCCCAGCTGCTGACAGCGGAGCTGCGTGGCCTAAACCTGGCGGCCCTGGCTCACCCGGCCCAGATCGACCACTACCTCAATTCCACGGTGCGCCACGCCCGGCTGGTGGTTGTGCGGTTACTGGGGGGCAGGGGTCACTGGAGTTATGGCTTGGAGCAGCTCCAGAGCTGGGCGGGCTCAGCCCCAGAGCGCCAATTGCTCATGCTGGCTGGCACGGCCGATGAGGAGCAGGTGCTGGCGGGGCTGGGCACCGTCGCCCCTGAATTAGCAATCGGCCTGGCCCGCTGCCTGCGGGAGGGGGGACCCGCCAACCTGCGCCAGGTGCTGCAGGCTTTGCAGGCTCTGCTTGAAGGTCTGTCTCCAGCGCCGCCACGGGCCGAGCCCCTCGCCGATCCACTACCCCATGATTGGCAGCAGGAGCAAGGCCCTCGCGTAGGCGTGATCGCCTATCGGGCCCTACTGCAGGCCGGTGACCTGGCCCTGATGGATGCCACCCTGCAGGCCCTGCGCCAGGCAGGACTGTGCCCGCGGGCGCTGTGGGTAAGCGGCCTACGGGATGGGGTGGTGCAGCGGGGCGTGGCCGACCTACTGCAGCGGGAAGGAGTCCAGGCCGTGTTGTGCAGCACCTCCTTTGCCTCAGTGCAGTTTGAGGAGGCCGGCCTAGGGGCGCCGCTATGGGAGCAACTCGGTGTGCCGGTGCTGCAGCTGCTTTGCAGTAGCCAGCCCCGCAGCCGCTGGCAGACCAGCAGCATCGGCTTAGGCCCGACCGACCTCACCCTCCAAGTGGCCTTGCCAGAGTTGGACGGGCGGCTCACTACCCGCATTGGCGCCTTTAAGGAGACCGTGGGCGCCAGCGACCGTCTCGCTTCCGCCCTGCAGCGCTACCAACCGGATCCGGAACGGCTGACCTGGATCGCCCAGCTCTGTGCCAACTGGATCCGGTTGCGCCAAACCCCAGCTGCCGAACGCCGCGTTGCGCTTGTCCTGGCCAATTACCCAACCCGCAACAGCCGCCTCGCCAATGGCGTTGGACTCGATACGCCGGCCTCAACGGCCTTGATGTTGCAGTGGCTGGCCGGGGCTGGCTACAAGTTGCATGGCCCAGTACCTGTCGATGGCGAGGCCCTGATCCATATGCTGCTGGCTGGACGCAGCAACGATCCGGAGAGCGAGCACCGACCCGCCCTGACCCTGCTGCCCCTTGCCACATACCAGGACTGGTATGCCTGCCTCCCCAGCGAGGGCCGCCAAAGGCTCGAGGCGGTGTGGGGACCGCCTGAACTCGATGTCGCTCTGGTTAGCGCCGCCGGAGCTGTACCCGGCTTCCCAATCCGTGGCTTGCAGCTGGGGCATGTGAGCGTCTTGATCCAGCCCGACCGCGGTTACGACAGGGATCCGGCTCTCAGCTATCACAGCCCCGACCTGCCCCCCACCCACGCCTACCTAGCCCAATACCTCTGGCTGCGCCTGGAGTTTGGCGCCCATGCGGTGGTGCATGTGGGCAAGCACGGCAACCTGGAATGGTTGCCCGGCAAGGGATTGGGGCTTTCCGCCAGCTGTTTTCCGGAGTGGGCCCTAGGGCCGCTGCCACACCTATATCCCTTCATCGTCAACGATCCCGGCGAGGGCTCCCAGGCCAAGCGGCGCAGCCAGGCGGTGATCCTTGATCACCTGACACCGCCCCTGGGGCGGGCGGGCCTGCATGGGGCGCTGCAGCGTCTTGAGGTTTTGCTGGATGAGTATTGGGAGGCCTGTCAGCTCGGCAGTGAACGGGCCGGTCCCCTGCGCCAGACCCTGGCCAAGGAGCTCGAGAGTATGGATCTGCCGCTCGGCAGCGCAGCGGAACTTGATAGCCGGCTTGATGCTGCCGATGGCTACCTCTGCGAGCTCAAGGAGGCCCAGATCCGCCTGGGGCTCCACACCTTCGGCACCCTGCCGGGGCCCGGTCGCCTGGCGGAGCTGCTGCTCTGTTTGGCCCGCTGTCCGTTGGCTGGGCAACCCGGCCTCACCCAGGCCCTGGCGCAAGACCTCCAACTCAGCTTTGACCCCTGGGGTGATGAAGACAGCACGCCCCTGGGCCAGCCAGACCAGCAACGGCTCCAGGGCGCCTTTGGCGGAGAGCTACCGCGCCTGGTGGGAGATGGGGTTGCGCTGTTGGAGGCGCAAGCTCTGACCCTGGTGGAGCAGGAGCTGGCCGGCGTGCAACAAAGCCAAGACCAGCCTTCGCCATCACCTGGACCCAGGCTGCAGCAGGCGCTGATGCACCTGCGCCAGGCCCTGATGCCCCCCCTGCTGGCCTGCGGTCACGCCGAGCGGGAAGCCTTCCTGCGGGGCCTGGAGGGGGAGCGCATTGCCGCAGGACCATCCGGAGCACCCACCCGCGGCCGACCAGATCTGCTGCCGACGGGGCGCAATTTTTACAGCGTCGACCTACGCGGGCTACCCACTGAAGCGGCCTGGGACCTGGGCCGACGCAGCGCCGAATTGCTGCTGGAACTGCACCTTCAGGAGCAGGGGGAGCACCTGAGCTGCTTGGCCCTATCGGTTTGGGGCACGGCAACGATGCGCAATGGCGGCGAGGACATCGCCCAGGCCCTGGCCCTACTTGGCGTGCGACCGGTTTGGGATGGACCAACCCGCCGCATGGTGGATCTGGAGGTGATTCCCCTGAGCCTGCTGGGCCGTCCGCGGGTGGACGTGACCCTGCGCATCTCAGGACTCTTCCGCGACGCCTTCCCCCAACTGGTGGGGTGGGTCAACCGGGCCACCGAACTGGTATCAGCCCTAAACGAACCAGAGGCGGACAACCCCCTCGCCGCCGCCTATCGCCGCGAAGGCACCAGCGCCCGCGTCTACGGCTCAGCGCCAGGCGCCTACGGGGCAGGACTGCAGGGCCTGATCGACAGCGGCAACTGGGAGGAGCGGGCTGACCTGGGCGAGGCATTTTTGAACTGGAGCAGCTGGCGTTACGACAGCCAGGCCGGGGCTTCTGGGCAGGCTGGCATCGAAGCCCAGGCCGACCGGAGCGGCCTGGAGCAGCGGCTCAAGGCGGTGCAGGTGGTGTTGCACAACCAGGACAACCGGGAGCACGATCTGCTCGACTCCGACGACTACTACCAGTTTCAGGGTGGCTTAAGTGCAGCGGTGGAGCGGGTCTCTGGGCAGCGCCCGGCACTTTGGTTTGGCGACCATTCCCGAGCTGCCCGGCCCCGGATGCACCGGCTGGAGCGGGAATTTGACAAGGCGCTGCGCACCCGCGTGCTCAACCCCCGCTGGATCGCAGCGATGAAAGGCCACGGCTACAAAGGCGGCTTCGAAATGGCTGCCAGCCTCGATTATCTGTTTGCCTACGACGCCAGTACCGGCCGAGTCCCTGACTGGGGCTACGGCGCCATCTGCGACCAGTGGCTCGGGGATCAGACAGTGCGTGATTTCCTGGTGCAGAGCAATCCCTGGGCCCTGCGCGACATGGCCGAACGGCTACTGGAAGCCCACAACAGGGGGCTGTGGGAAGGGGCACAAAAAAACCAGCTGGAGCAGTTGCGCCAGCTGGTTCTTGATAGCGAAAGTCTGATTGAGCAGCGCTAAGGCAACCAAGCCAACTTGCTCAACCTTTTAATTCTCTGCTCATGCGCTTAAAAGGATCAATGTCGCCAGCTTTGCCGCTGGCTTGCTGGCTGATCTGGACCTGCGGGCTTGCCATCGCAGCAGCCTGGGCCTGAGCTTGAGCCTGCTCCTGCTCCTGCTTGATCGCTGCACTTCCACCAGGCACATTCACGCCCATGGCAGAACCCTTCATGCGCTGATCAAGCTCCGCCTGAGACATGGTTTGGGCGAAGGTCTTCTTGACCGGCTTTGGGACACCTCGGGTGAGATCAAAGGCTTGTTCAGGCTGGCTGGTCTGGCCACCCAATCCATCAGAGACCCGCTCCAGCCGCGACTCCATCGAAGCCACCTCTGCCACCATCTCCTTGTTGCCGGGGCTGTCAGCCGTGCCCGGGAAGGTGCGGCGAATGGTGTTGGAGCGCCGCATGAAATCAACGTTGCCCATGCTGCTGGAAGCATCGGCATCTAGGAAGAAGGTTTCAACCTCCTTCTTGGGCTGGGGGGTCTTCGGGGCGGCGGCGTTGCCGTCGCGGGTGGCGAACAGGCGATCAAACAAACCCATCGTCTGCCAGGGGTAAGCGTCAGGAAACCCTAGCGGCCGAGAAGCGCTAATCCATGGGTATCGGTACCGCAACTCATCAAAAGACCACGTTGCTGCAGCTCAGCAGCAATCGCATCGCACACCAGAGGCGTTGGTGTCCAGCGCGGCTGCATTTGGTAGTCGTACCACGCCTCGGCGCCATCAAAACCGAGACGATCGGCGGCGGCGATCAACCGCTGGAAGGGCAGGCGATAGCGGGCGGGATGGGCAAGCAGCAGCAGACCTCCCGCTTGGCGCCCCGCCTCCAGCACCGCCTCAGCCTGTAGCGCTGGCCCCACCAGCGCCCGCCCCTGCAGATAGGGCTCAAGGCTGGGGTGATCGGCATCAAAACCAAGAACCAGCACATGCACCAAACAGCCCTCGAGCAAGCAGCTGATTTCCACCCCTCGCCAGAAACTGGGCACGGCACGGCCCTCGCTAGCCGCCGCCTTAAAAACCTCCATGGCAGGCCCGTGGGCGGCGAGGCTGTGGTGATCGGTGATGGCTAGGTGCTCCAGGCCGAGTTCAAGGGCCTGCTGGGCCAGCTCAAGGGGGGTCAGGCTGCCGTCGCTGAAGATGGTGTGGCAGTGGAAATTGACCCGGCTAGGGCAGCAGGCCGGCGTCAGCTGGCGGAGTACATGACGCAAGGGGTGATCAGGCACGAGTTCAGGCATTCGCGGACAATCGCTCCGCCCGCAGCCGCCGCCAGCGGGCATAAAACTGAATCGATGCGGCCATGAACACCACCAGGGCCACGATGAACCAGGTGGCAGCACCAGTAGGAAATTGGTTTTTGAACACCACCAGCATCACCACGATCACCAGCAGCAGGGTGGGCAACTCGTTTAAGGCCCGCAATTGTTTAGGGCTCCAGCTGCAGGCTCCCCTGTTGAGCTGGCCCATCAACCGATAGCAAATGGCGTGGTAGGCCAGCAAGGCAGCCACGAAGGCCAACTTGGCGTGCATCCAGCCCTGCTGCAGCCAGGCGGGATTCACGCTCAGTAAACCAGCCGCACAGACCACTGCGACCACCATGCCGGGGGTGGTGATGATGTTGGCCAGACGGCGCTCCATCAAGCCGTACTGGGCCTGGAAAGCCAGCCTGAGCGACTCCTCCAGCTCCTCAGCCTCGCGGTGATAGATGAACAGCCGCACTAGATAGAAAAGCCCGGCAAACCACACAACCACCCCCACGATGTGGAGAGTCTTGAACCAGAGGTAGGCCTCGGCGGGCCAGCTCAGGGTCAACAAGGGCATGGCGGCAGTTCAAGCAAGGGCCCACAAACTAGGCCGCAGCGGTCAGTGGGCTGAAGCAGTAGCCCGGATCGCCGCCAGCTCGTCGGCGGGGATCTTCTCGAGCTGCTTCATCACCAGCCCCATGCGGTGATTGCGGCGCAGTCCCTCTTGGTTGCGAGCCAGGAAATCCCAATAGAGCGCGTTGAAGGGACAGGCATCCGCTCCAGTGCGCTGCTTCGGGTTGTAGCGGCAGCCCTTGCAGTAGCTGCTCATCCGATTGATGTAATTACCGCTGGCGGCGTAAGGCTTGCTGGCCAGCATGCCGCCATCGGCAAACAACCCCATGCCGAGCACGTTGGTTTGCATCACCCAGTCGTAGCCATCAACAAACATGCGGTGAAACCAGTCGGTGAAGGCCTGGGGATCGAGGCCGGCGATCAAGCCGTAGTTGGCTAGAACCATCAAGCGCTGGATGTGGTGGGCGTAGCCGTTGAGCTCAAGCTCGGCCAGCACCGTGTCCATGCAGGCCATGCCACTGCCGCCCAGCTCCTCTAGCCAGCCGGGCAACGGACGAATAGCGCCGAAGTGATTTCGGGCCGGATAGTCGGCGCCAAACCACCAGTAGAGGCCGTGGGTGTATTCGCGCCAGCCCAGGATCTGGCGAATCACCCCCTCCAGGCAGGCAAGGGGCGTACCCCGCTCCAGCCCGGCCTGCTCCAGCCGGCGGATCACCTCAAGCGGCTGCAACATGCCAATGTTGAGATAAGGGGAGAGCAGGGCGTGCCACATGGTGGGCTGGCCGCTGACCATGGCGTCCTGGAACGGGCCGAAGCCATCGAGCCGCGTATCGATGAAATGCTCCAGCACCGCCAGCGCCTGGGTGCGGGTAACTGCCCACCCAAACGGCGCACTAATCCCTGGCAAGCCAGGTTCAGAGGCGGCCTCAAGCTCCTGAGCCAGCTGGTCCACCTTGGCAATCACGGCCCGGGTGATTGCATCAGGCGCAAAGACCAATGGTTCAGGCCCCACCAGCCCCTTGGGCGGTGCCTTGCGATTCTCCTGGTCGTAGTTCCACTGTCCACCAAGCGGCTGGCCGTCATCGCCCATCAGCACGCCAAAACGCTTGCGGCCCTCCCGGTAGAACAATTCCATGCGCAGCTGCTTGTAGGGAGCAGCCCAGGCGCCGAAATCATCCCGGCTCCAGAGAAAAGCATTGGAGAGGTGCCACACCAGGGGCGTAGGTAGGGACAGCCGTTCAATCGCTTCACGAAAGGGGCGCTCTGCTGGCTCCATCAGATGCAGCTCGCTGATCTCGTGCTCGGCCAGCCAATCCTTCAGCGCCTCAGCAAAGGTCGGGGCCTCCAGCAGGTACACCGTCCAGCCCCGCTGGCGCAGCTCGGCAGCGAAATGCCGCATGGCACTCCACACCAGCACCAGCTTCTGGCGGTGATAGTGGCGTTGCTGCAGCACCGAGCTGCTCTCAATCAGCAATACGCGGGCGGTTGCGGGGGTGTGGGCTGCCAAAGCTGCCTGGAGGGGGTCCAGTTGGTCGCCCAGCACCCAGATGCCAATCACGCTCAGGCCTCACCAGCCAGCCGGCAGGCACGGCGGGCTACGGCCGCGGCATAGCCCCGCTCCACCGGACCAGCCAGGGGGCTGAGCACCCCATTGCGGCAATCCACCACCAGACGCTCGTGCTGGCCCTGCTGGTCATTTACCCGCAGCCGCAGCTGCCAGTGATGCTTAGCGCTGCGGTGGATCTCATCACCACAGACAGGCCCAACGCAGATGCCGGGGGCGCCGAGGGCCGGCGGCGTTAGGGCAGGTGAAAAAAGCAGCAGCAGCCCCAGGGCCAAGGGCAGTAGCAGCAGGGAAGCCAGACGCCTCAACTGGCCAACTCCTCGCTAACGAGCTCATCACTGGGATGAAAGTAATCCCACACCTGGCGGGCCAGGGCCGGCCCCACTCCCGGGGCAGCGGCGATCTGTTCTGGACTGGCCAACTGGATGGCATCAATCGAGCGGAAATGGGCCAATAACTCCTTGACCCGTTTCGGTCCCAGGCCAGGAATATCGGAGAGGCGCGACCGCTTCATCCTCTCGCCCCGCTGCTGGCGATGGAAGCTCACAGCGAAACGGTGGGCCTCATCGCGCAGGCGGCGCAGCAGCTGCACACCCAGCTGGTCGGGCTCACTCTCCAGGGGCTGCTTGGCCCCTGGCATAAACACCTCCTCCCGCTGCTTGGCCAGGGAACAAACCACCAGCTCTTCGTGCAGATTCAGCTCCCGCAGGGCCTCCATCACCGCCGAAAGCTGACCCTTGCCGCCGTCGATCATCACCACATCGGGCCAGTCATTGAGGCCACCGGTGTGAAGCGTGGTGTTGGCGGCCCGCCGGAGCTCGCCCAGGTCGGCACCCTCGGCCTTGGCCTGGGCCCAGCGGCGAAAGCGGCGGCGCATGATCTCGGCCATGGCCATGAAGTCGTCGGAATGGCCAGAGCGGATCGAGCTGCTTTGGATCTTGTATTTGCGGTAGTGCTGCTTGGCCGGAAGACCATCGATAAACACCACCTGGGAGGCCACGGCGTCGCTGCCCTGGATATGGCTGATGTCGTAGCCCTCGACGCGACGTGGGGGGGTTGGCAGCTCCAGCAGCTGGGCCAGGTCTTCAGTGGCAAGCAGTTGCTGCTCGGCACCGCGCTGGGCCCGCTGCAGCTCGTAGCTGGCATTGCGCTCCAGCAGCTCGATCAGATCGGCTTTTTGCTGCCGTTGGGGCACGGCAAGTTTCACCTTGCGGCCGCGGCGCTCCGCCAGCCACTCCTCGATCAGGGGCTGCTGGGGTAGGGCGTGCTGCAGTAGCAGCTCGGGGGGAATCTCCACCGGCTCCACCTGGCTGTAATGCTCCTCCACCACCCGCTGCAGGATGCGGCCGGGCTCCAGGGGCTGGCCATCGGCGCCTACGGCATCAGCGGTGAAGCCAAGCCGCCCCACCAGCTTGCCGGCCCGCATCTGGAACAGCTGCACTGCCGCCACCCGCTCATCGGCGGCTAAGGCCACCACATCACGGCTCACCGAGCTGTCGCCGAGGCTCATTTTCTGATCAGCGGTGAGGGTGTCGATGCCCTGCAGCTGGTCGCGCACCCGCGCGGCGCTCTCGAAGTCAAGCCGCTCGGCATATTTGCCCATCTGCTCATTCAGCAGCTCGAGCAGCTCCTCGTTGCGCCCTTGAAACACCATCGCCACCTGGCGCAGGGTGAGGTGGTAAGCCTCGGAGCTGATCTTTTCCTGGCACACCCCAGGGCACCTGCCGATGTCGTAGTTGAGGCAGGTGCGCTCCCTGTAGAGCGGCTGGGGTCGCTGGCGCAGCGGGAACACCCGCTTCACCAGGGTGAGGGTGCGGCGCAGTAGGCCCACATCCACGTAGGGACCGTAAAAGCGATCCAGGGGCGAGCGAAACCGCCGCCGCCGGGTGATGAAGATGCGCGGGTAGGCCTCGCTCCAGGTGATGCAGAGATAGGGATATTTCTTGTCGTCTTTGAGCAGCACATTGAAGTGCGGCTGGTTCTGCTTGATCAGGTTGGATTCGAGTGCCAGCGCCTCGGCTTCACTGTCGGTGACGATGAATTCGATCTCACACACCTGGCGCACCATCAGGGAGATGCGCGGGCTGTGGCCATGGCCGCTACCACTTTGGAAATAACTGCGCACCCGATTGCGCAGCACCTTGGCCTTGCCGATGTAGAGGATGCGATCGCTGGCATCGCGCAGCAGATAGCAGCCCGGCTCGGAGGGCACCTCCTTGAGCCGGACCTTGAGGCGTTCGGGTTGCTGCAGCAGGGGCAGGCTCAACCGCCGTATTGCCAGCCGGTGCTGCCGAGCTCAAGGGCAGCACCATCGCGGTGCAGGGTGGCCGTCTTCACCTCGCCCACAAACACGGTGTGGTCGCCATGGGCCACCTGACCCACCAGCTCACATTCCACCGCACCCAGGGCGTTGTCGAGAATCGGCAAGCCCAGCTCACCGAGGCTGAAGGGGGCCGCATCGAAGCGACCGCCCATGCCTTTTTGGGGTTTGAAGAAAACTGCGGCCAGGTCCTTCTGGTCAGCGGCAAGCACGTTCAGGGAAAATTTCTTGGTGCGCTGAATGATGCCGTTGCTGGTGCTGTCGGCCCGCACAGCCATCACCACCAATGGCGGCTCAAAGGAGCCTTGGGTAACCCAGCTGGCGGTGAAGCCATTGACCTCATCCCCCTCAGCTACGCCGCAGATGAACACGCCATGGGGAATTTTGCGCAGCAGGGTTTTCTTGGCTTCGGCGTTGAGGGCGGCGTTAAGGGCCATGGCGGCAAGAGCGCTAAGAACTACATCCACCCTAGAAACGCCTCGGGCACCCATAGGCTGGTCCGATGCGCGCCCTCTACCCCGGCAGCTTCGATCCCCTCACCCTGGGCCACCTCGACCTGATCGAGAGGGCAGCACGCCTGTTTGACGGCGTGGTGGTGGCCGTGCTGCAGAACCCGAGCAAGCAGCCGGCCTTCAGCCTCGAGCAACGCCTGGAGCAGATCGGCACCGCCACGGCCCATCTCCCGGGGGTTGAAGTAGACAGTTTTGATGGCCTCACCGTGGATTTCGCCAGTCGTTGCCAGGCCCAAGTGATTCTGCGGGGCCTGCGGGCCCTGAGCGACTTTGAATTCGAGTTGCAGATCGCCCACACCAATAAAAGCCTGGCCCCCCAGGTGGAAACCCTGTTTCTTGCTACAGCTGTGCACCACAGCTTCCTGAGCAGTTCTGTGGTGAAGGAGGTGGCTCGCTTTGGCGGCGATGTGCGTCACATGGTGCCCCCCGGAGTGGCGGAAGACCTGTGCAGGCTTTTTAATCGGGCATCTGTTTAGAGCTGTACATGACCGAGCCCACCATCACCGTGCTGGATCAGCTCGATCAGCTGGAGGAGATCGTGCTGGAGGGAAGCCGCATTCCGTTCAGCGGCGGACGGCTGGTCAATGAGCAGGACGCCATTGAAGTGATGGATGCCCTGCGGGAATCGCTGCCGAGCCAGCTGCAACAGGCCGTAGGGCTGATCCGCCAGCGTGAGGAATTTATTAGCCAGGCGCGACAGCAATCCGACGAGATCATTGCTGTTGGCAAAAGAGAGCGGGAGCAGCTGATCAACTCTGCCGCCATTCGTCAGGAGGCGGAGCGGCAGGTGGGTGAGCTGCGGGATCAGGCCCGCCAGCAATGCGAGCAGCTGATGTTGCAAGCCCGCCAGCAGGTTGCCCAGGCTGAGCAGGAGCACCAGGCCCGCACGGCCCAGATGGAGCAGCAATTTGCGCTCCGCCGTCAGCAGCTCGAACAGGAAACGGCCGAGCGCAACCGCCAGCTGCTCGAACAGCACGATCGCAATCGTCAACAGGCGATGGCTGAACTTGAGCAGATCCGCCAAGAGGGAGTGAGGGTGCAGCGCGATAGCCAGGCAGAAGCGGAGCGGGTGCACAACGACGCCCTGCAGTTCCGCCAGCAGACCCAGCAGCAATGCGACGCCCTGGTGAGCCGCAGCCGCCAGGAGTCGTCCGCCATTCAAGAGGGTGCCAACCGCTACGCCGAGCAGGTGCTGGGCGAACTCGAGGGCAGGTTGAAGGAGATGAGCCAGGTGGTACTGGGGGGCCGCCGCGAGCTGGTGAGACTCCAGGCGCCAGAAGCTGCCGCGCCAGCTGTTGAGGAGACGACGGGCCGCCGCCGCCGGGTAGCCAACACTCTCAAGCAGCTAGCGGGCTAGGGGGGGCACAGCTGGCTGTTTTGCGCTTGATGCAACACCTTGCCAATAGTGACGTTGGGTGAGCTGGCCCCATTGCTGATGGCGCTTACGTAGCGGGGCCCGGCCCCCGTCATCAGCACGCCACTGATTGAGCGCACACCGCTGATCGTGCCTGTCTTGCCAAAGAACTGGCCCTGCAGGGGGGTGCCCACATAAAGGTTGCGCAGGGTGCCCCGCTGCCCCGCAACCGCCATCGACGCCAGATAGGCGCGGCCGTAGGGGTGCTGATCCATGCGCATAAGCAGGGCAGCCAAGAAGCGGCTGGTGAGTCGGTTGGCGCGGTCGAGGCCACTGCCATCGGCAATGCGAACCCCCTGCATCGGCAGGCCCTGTTCGGTGAGCCACAGCATCTGAAGCTGGGTGGCTCGGGCCAGATCCCAGGTACCAGCGCCCTGGCGCAGCAGAACTTCGGCGGTGAAATTGTGGCTTTCGGTGTTAGCCAGGCTCAGCAGATTGTGCATCGGAGCCGATGACTCCTGGTGCAGCAGCACCGCATCAGCGGGCAGGGGGGCGCGGGACGACACCAGGGACAGCTGCACCTTGGCCCCCCGCTGAACCATGGTTTTCTGCAGCAGGGTCTGCAGTCGCGAAGGCGGATTCATCACCGCCTCGTTGATGGCATTGCTGGTGACCGCCAGCCGGGTGATCGGCGCGCCGTAGGCGTAGTAGCGGTCATCTGGGTGCCAACCTTGGGGCCACCAGGCCTGGCGAGGCTCCTCGGCGATCTGCAACCGCACCAGCGAAGGCGTCTCACCACTGCTGCCACCCGATCCCATCGCCAACATGGCGAATCGCTGCAGTTGGGGCAGGGCCAGGTCGGGGTCGCCCTCTCCGGTGAGGCGGAAGCTGCCATCACCCAGCCGCCAGAGCTGGGTATTAAGGCGATAGTCGGGGCCCAATCGGTCTAGGGCGTAGGCCGTGCTCACCAGCTTCTGATTGGAAGCAGGGATGCGGGGCCGGGTGCCGTTGAGGTCAGCCAGCAGACGGCCCTGGGCATCGGCAATGGTGATGCTCCACACAGAAGCCTCGCCTGCCACGGTGGCAAGCAGCCGCTGCTGCAGGGCCGGACAGCTCAGTTGGGCCTGTAGCTGGGGCAGGCCAACCGGTGGGGGCAGGGGCGGCAAGGACGCCAGGGGCACCTGCTGGGCCAAGGCGGCGACTGGCGCACCCGCTAAAACGAGCCCAAGGGCATGCACACCAGAAAGGCGCAGCAGAAGCTGACGCTTAGCAGGGGTTTTGAGAGGGGCCATCTCAGCCACCTCCAACCTTGAGGCCGCTAACCGTGCCGCCCACGCGGAATTGCTCCCCCTCTATTTCCACTGGAGCACCAATCTTGATGGTTTGGTTGCCAAAAACCACACCACCAGCACTCTTGCGGCCCTGGCCCTGGAGCACAAAACGAGCATCGAGGCTACCCAGGATTGCCTGGTTGGGGTCCACAGCCGTCACCACCGATCCGTTGGGTTGGACCGCCACCAGGCGCCGCTGCAGGGGCAATACCTGCTTGATTGCCACCGAGCCATGGGGCTGGTTTCGGATCACGATTGCAACCTTGCCCTCCTCCTGGGCGGCCTGAATCAAGGCCCTGGGATCAGCCACCGGCACGCCACGCACATCCACCAGCACGGTGACTGGGGTGAGGCCACCGGTGGCCTGAGCCACCGCTCCGCTCAGCTTGGGGCTCCAGATCACCCCTGCGGCAGCCAGGAGCACCGCAACTCCGGCGCCGATGTCAACAAGGCTCCAGGAGCGTCCTTTTGCTGCAGGGCTCTGGTCGCTCTCGGAAGCCATCGGCAAGGTCTGCGTTTGGCGAAGTGTACGGAGGCTGGCCGGTTAGATCCAGTGCAAGTGGGTCCGCAGGGGGCTAGTTGCGCAGGCCTTCGATGAAAGCGTCCATGACTTTGAGGTTGGCGCCGAGCCCCAGGCCGGCTTCACCCGCCATGGCTAACGCCCGTTGCTCCATGTCTGGCTTCTGGTCGAAACTGCAAACAAAGCGATAGCCATCGGCATCGCAGCGATACAGCTCCCACATCCCCGGACAGGCCCGACGCAGGGCCCCATCTCCTGTTGGAATTAGGGCATAGGCGCTCTGCCAGCCGGACAGAAAACCCTTGCGGCGCTCCCGAGCCACGCTGCCGATACCGATGGCCGCATCCTCGAGGTTGCCGTTTAACAGCAAAACAACTCCGCGGTGCAGGGCGCATACCTGCTCCACCTCCTCGTAGTCGGCGGGGGAAGGTGCCACCAGCAGCAGCACGCCCTCGCTGCCGCCATCAGCCTGCTGAAGGCGCATCTGATCGCGCAGGCTGGCAATTCGGGTTGCGAATTCAGGGGCATCGCGTTGGGCAAGGGCAGTGGCGCCGGCATCGGCACAAAGCAGCCTCAGGCTGGGTGCGGCGGAACTAAGACCAGCCTGCAATCGCAAGGCCAAGGGGAGCAATCGCAGGCCCTCGAAACGGAGCTCGACACTCCAAAGCCCCTTGGCTCCTGCTGCCAAGGCGCTCTGAATCGCCGCCAGTGCTTCAGCTTCGGCGCTGCGCAGATCGGGGGGGAGCATTAGGCCGTCAACGGATGCTCCGACGCTACCGAGGCCGCAAGCGCCATCTGCAACGCCTGGACCAGGGCCTCAAGATCGGCGGCGCAATGCCAGGGCCCGAGGCTGATGCGCAGGCCACTTGCGGCGTCGGCCTCGCCATAGCCCAGGGCCCGGAGCACGGTGCTGGCAGCCGATCCAGAGCTGCTGCAGGCCGAACCGCTGCTCAGGGCGAAGCCCTGGCGGGAGAGCTCACGCACCAAGTTCCGGCCGGAATGCGGCAGGCCAGCCTCGCTAGCCACCAGCAGGCTGAGGTGGTGAGGCAGGCGGGAGTCGCCCGGGGGCGGACCGCTCAACCGCAGCCCGGGAAGGCTCAAAAGCCGATGCAGCAGGGAGTCGCGCAGGGGTGCCAGCGAAGGCGTGGCACAGCTGAGCTCCAGGGCCTTGGCGAAGCCGCTCAACAGCACCACAGGTTCGGTGCCGCCACGCCTACCGCCCTCTTGGCCGCCACCACCAAGCTGGCCCTGGAGGGCGAGGCCACGACGCACCAGCAGCAAACCAACCCCCCTGGGGCCCTGCAGCTTGTGGGCCGCCCCACTCAAAAAATCAATGGGCAGCTGGCGAAAATTGATCGGCAGGTGGCCCAGAACCTGCACCGCATCAACGTGCAGCAGCACCCCCGCCCGCCGGCAGCGGGCCCCGATCGCCTCAAGCGGCTGGAGGCTGCCAACCTCGTTTTGGCCCCAGATCACCGAGACCAGACGGGTAGGAGGCACCAGCAAGCCATCGAGGGCGTCGAGATCAAGCAATCCCTGCCTATCGACCGGCACCGCTTGGACGCTCCAGCCGCGCTGCTGCAGTTGGGCAGCTGCCGCCAGCGTGGCGGGATGCTCGACCGCCGATATCACCAGCCGGCCGGGTGTGAGGCCAGCAGCAGCGCCGAGCAGGGCCAGATGAATGGCCTCGGTACCACCGGAGGTCACCACCAGTTCATCTGGCTCGCAGCCCAGCCCAGCGGCCAGGCTCAGGCGCGAGCGTTCGAGCTGCTCTGCTGCCGCAAGGCCAGGGGCGTGGAGGCTTGAGGGGTTAGCCCAGGCCGTGGCCTGGGCAAGGGCCATGGCCTCCAGCACCTCAGTGGCGGTGGGAGTGGTAGCGCTGGTGTCGAAGTAGCCAGCCAGTGCTGGCAGCTGACTGGCCGAAGAGCCCACCTAGCCTCCCTGGGCTTGATCCAGCTCAAAGCGGGAGCGAATCCGCGATTCAAGGGAATTGGTGGCCAAGGCCACCAGGTCGTCGAGGGAGCTGCTGTTGAGCAGGGCATCAACCCTGGCCCTGGCTTCGGCTGAAGGGCAGGCTTCAGGTCGGATGCAGCCATTGATGCAGACACTGGCGCAGTCGACTGCAGGCGAGGCGTCTGGAGAAGCGTCTGGTTGCTGTTGCACCGGGGCGGCGGCCTCGAGTTCAAAGGGCTCATCGCCCCATAGCTCGGGGGTCACGACGCCATCAAAAACAGCCACCGCGGGGCCCGCCATAAACACATGACCACTGGCTTCATCCCAATCAATTTCCAGGGGCCCGCCTGGGAGATCGAGGCGCGCGCAGCGTTCAGCCAGCCCCAGCAGATGGGCCACCACGAGGGTGGCGCAAGCACCGGTGCCGCAGGCCAACGTGGGGCCCGCTCCGCGCTCCCACACCCGCATCACCAGGTGAGTGCGACTGATTACTTGCACGAAATGAACGTTGGTGCGGGCGGGAAATGCGGGGTGAACCTCGAATGCCGCGCCGTAACGCTCCAAATCCACAGCCTCAACGTCGTCAACGGGGATCACAACGTGGGGATTGCCCATACCGGCCGCCCCGACGGCAAACGAGGTGCCAGCTACTTCCAAGTTGCCCTGGGCCAGCCCGTTATCGCCACAAGGCAAGGTGGTCGGAATGGATTCAGGATCGAGAAACGGGGCTCCCATGTCGACACTGATGCTGCCGTCCTGACGCAGCTCGGGAACAATGCGCCCCGCCAAGGTTTCGATCTGCCATTGACGCCCGGGAACATCGTCATCGCTATCGGCCAGAAAGCGGGCCAGGCAGCGCATGCCATTGCCACACATCTCCGGTTCCGTGCCATCGGCATTGAAGATCCGCATGCGCAACTCCCCGCCCTGGCGGGGCGGCAGGGCCAGGATCACACCGTCAGCGCCAACCCCGAAGCGGCGGTCGCAGAGGCGCTGAATACGGTCCGGGGTGAGGCCATAGCTGGCATCGGTGCTGGAGGCTCCCCTGCCATCAAGCATGAGGAAATCATTTCCCAGGCCTTGATATTTGCTGAACTGGAGCACGATGGGGGCGAGCGCAGCCACAGCTAGATCTTATGCAGAGCTTTCTCGAGAAGCAGGGCACCGCTCTCGATACCTCGCAACCCAGCATTCGGCACTTACAGGATCTGATTCGCCATAAAACCCCGGTGGCAGTCCAGGTGCCGGGTGTGGGGGAGCTTGAGGGAATCCTCCATTGGCAGGACATCGACTACTTGGCACTCAAGCAAGACGAAAATCGTCCCCTCACCCTGATCAATCGTGCGGCCGCGGCGACGATCCGTGCGCTCGGCTGAGCAGGAGTCATCCAACTGGGCTGTGGCACGATCAAAGCCCTGATCCAGCCTGGCTGCCGTGAGCGACGCCCCCCGCTACCAACCCCAGGCCCTCGAATCGCGCTGGCAGCAGCACTGGGAGAGCGCGGCTCAGCACCGCACGCCAGCGAAACTGGATGGGTCCTGCGGCGACAGCTATTACGCCCTGTCGATGTTCCCCTATCCATCGGGGAACCTGCACATGGGTCACGTGCGCAATTACGTGATCACCGATGTGATCGCCAGGGTGCAACGTTTACGGGGCAAGCAGGTGCTGCATCCGATGGGTTGGGATGCCTTTGGTTTACCAGCCGAAAATGCGGCCATCGAGCGGGGAATTGAACCCGGCATCTGGACCGATCAAAACATCGCCTCGATGCGGGAGCAGCTGAAGCGGCTTGGCCTCTCCATCGACTGGGATCGAGAGCTGGCTACCTGCCATAGCGACTACTACCGCTGGACCCAGTGGTTATTTCTGCAGTTTCTTGATGCAGGGCTCGCTTACCAGAAAGACGCAAGCGTCAACTGGGATCCCATCGACCAAACGGTGCTTGCCAACGAACAGGTGGACGGCGAGGGCCGCTCCTGGCGATCCGGAGCCCTGGTGGAGAAACGCAAGCTGCGCCAGTGGTTTCTCAAGATCACCGCCTACGCCGACCAACTGCTGGACGATCTGCCCAAGCTCGAGGGTTGGCCGGAGCGGGTGCGCACCATGCAGGCCAACTGGATTGGCCGCAGTACGGGCGCCGAGCTGCACTTTGAGGTTGTGGATTCATCTGGCGCTGGCACCGGTGAACAGATCACCGTGTTCACAACACGCCCAGACACCATCTTTGGCGTCAGCTACCTGGTGTTGGCCCCAGAGCACCCCCGGGTAGCTGGGCTGACCACCGCCGAGCAGGCGATCCACGTGCAGGCCTTCTGTGATCTGGTGAGCCGCCAAAGCGAGCTTGAGCGCACGGCCGACGACAAACCCAAACGGGGTGTGCCGATCGGTGCCCGGGTACGCAACCCAGCCAATGGCGCCCTTATCCCCCTCTGGATCGCCGATTACGTCCTCGCCGACTACGGCACCGGCGCAGTGATGGGGGTCCCTGCCCACGACCAGCGTGACTTTGTATTCGCGCGGCAGTACGAATTGCCGGTGCAGCAGGTGGTCATTCCCCAGGACAGCGACGAGCACGCCTTCGAAGGTGGTGCCTGGACAGAAGCCGGGGTTTTGATTCACTCCGGTTGCTTCGATGGTTTACCAAGCGCTGAAGCCAAAAGGGCGATCACCGAGGCAGCTGCGGGTCAGGGATGGGGCAATGCCAAGGTGCAGTTCCGTCTGCGCGACTGGCTGATCTCGCGCCAGCGCTACTGGGGCTGTCCGATCCCGGTGATCCACTGCGAAAGCTGCGGTGTGGTGCCCGTACCGGCCGAACAGCTGCCGGTGGAGCTGCCGGTGGGGGCAAACCTTGAGGGCAAGGGCGGATCGCCCCTAGCCCAATTAGAGAGCTGGGTGAACGTGGACTGCCCTTGCTGCGGCAAG
Organism: Cyanobium sp. WKJ7-Wakatipu; assembly: GCF_024345355.1. Taxonomy (NCBI): domain Bacteria; kingdom Bacillati; phylum Cyanobacteriota; class Cyanophyceae; order Synechococcales; family Prochlorococcaceae; genus Cyanobium; species Cyanobium sp. WKJ7-Wakatipu. The sequence continues at coordinate 11,674 of NZ_JAGQAY010000001.1, read as the reverse complement.
GCGGCGAAGCGTGAGACCGACACCATGGACACCTTCATGTGCTCCAGCTGGTATTTCCTGCGCTACAGCGATCCCCACAACACAGACCTTCCGTTTACACGCGAGGCCGTGGACCGCTGGTTGCCGGTTGATCAATACGTGGGCGGGATCGAGCACGCGATCCTCCACCTTCTCTATGCCCGCTTCTTCACCAAGGTGCTGCGAGACCGGGGCCTGCTGGGCTTCGATGAACCCTTCATCCACCTACTTACCCAGGGGATGGTTCAGGGCATTACCTACAAGAACCCCCACTCCGGCAAATACATCGCGCCGGGCGATGTTGTCGATCCAAGCGACCCCCGTGATCCAATCAGTGGCGAAGTCCTAGAGACTTTCTACGAAAAAATGTCGAAGTCGAAGTACAACGGCGTCGACCCTGCCCAGGTAATTGATAAGTACGGCGCTGATACGGCCCGGATGTTCATCCTGTTCAAGGCTCCACCGGAAAAAGATCTGGAATGGGATGACGCCGATGTGGAAGGCCAGTTTCGCTTTTTACAGCGCCTGTGGCGGCTGGTGGATGGGGCCTGCGCCCGGGACCTGCAACTGTCAGGTGTAGGGAGGGCGGTTGAGCAAACTGCGGCCCAGTTTGCCAACACAACCTTGACGGCTTCTGAGCTGGAGCTGCGCCGGGCAGTGCACACGGCCATAGCCGAGATCAGTGAGGACCTCGATGGTGAATATCAGTTCAATACAGCCATTTCGGAGTTAATGAAGCTCAGCAATGTGATGGCTGAACATCTCGAGGCCGCCACTGCGCCCGTAGCTAAAGAGGCATTGCAGACCTTGCTGGTGCTCCTGGCTCCGTTTGCCCCCCACCTGGCGGAGGAGCTTTGGCTGCGTTTGGGCGCCAATCCAGACAACAACTGCAGCATTCACGCCCAGAGCTGGCCGCAGCCAGACCCTGCAGCCCTAGTGCGCGAAACTATTGATTTGGTTATTCAGGTCAAGGGCAAGATGCGAGGCAGCTTGGCGGTGCCGGCCAACGCTGATAAAGCAACCCTTGAACAGCTGGCGCTCAATAGCGAAATCGCACAAAAATGGCTGGAGGGCAAGCCCCCCAGCCGGGTAATCGTGGTACCTGGAAAGCTGGTGAATCTGGTGCCCTAGAACCACTCAGCCACCGCTTCTTCAGCGGTGTTGACATTGGCGTCCGGGGTAGTGCGGACGAATTCAAGAGTGATATTGCGACGTTGTTCGCCGTCAGCTGCTACGGCAGTAATCGGGTACAACTGCTTGCCATCACGGAAGGGAACCTGAAGCCTGAAGGTGCCATCTTCGCCGAGGGGCACTACTTCCTCACCAATCCGCAGGGTTGCCGCCGGATCAGTAGCTCCATAAACAATCAATTCGGCATCGGCTACTAGCCAGAAGGCTCGCTGACGAGTAGCCACACCACCAGCACCCGACTCGTTGCGGCCGCTGGCCCAAACACCGGCGCCGGAAGCATTCAGACCCTGATTGTGGTCGGAATTGGCATCCACCTCGTGGAAAGCCTCAGAACCGCGGCCTACCGCCCGCCAAGTAGTGGTGGCAGCCTGATAGACGCGCTCGTGAATACCAGGAGCTGCAGTCGGCATAACAGCTGAACCAGCTGCAGCAGTAGCAGGGGCCCCTAGGGAGAAGGGCACAAACTGATCAAGGATCTGCTCACTGGGATGGAGGCCAGGTACCCGAGCCACCGAGGAGAAGGCCAATGAACGCCAACCGCCACCAGCGAGCCGGTAGCCAAGTTCAACCCGATAGTCCCGGTCGCTGAGGGGAACAGGCAGGTACCACTCGGTGGCATGGCTATTAACCACTACTTCCTGCATGGTGTGCTGGTGGGCAGCACCAGCACCAAGACCGGTCACATCCACAACTCGAAGTACCAGCTGGCTGGCACTGTCGGCCATCGCCTGGCGACGGTCGGAGTCGGAGAGCTCCCAAAACACGTAGGCCCACTGGGGATCCCTGGGCAGAAATACAACTGCCGTTTGGGAGGCGGGCCGGGGAGCAGAGCCCATCTCGGCTTCCATGCTGCGCAGACCCTCATCCTCTGGCACCTCATCACCAGGCTGGCTAGCTGGGGGCTGGGAGTCTGACCTGCCCTGAATAGCCCGCAACAGCTGATCCTTCAGCATCCGGCTATAGCGGCCGATGCCGAGGTTGCTGGCCATCTGGCGCAGTTGACGCAAGGTCAGGTCGTTGGCGTCGTAATCACCCGACATCGGAAAACCTGACGTAGTCATAACTGCTGCTTTCCGAAGAGACTCAGTCGATTTTCAGGGATTCCGGCCCTGTTTTCGGAGCCTTGTCAGCAGATCGCCACGTCCGGGGAGCAAGCGGCCCCACCAGGTATTGCCTCAAGAGCCGATTCCAGGCGCTCCCCAGCGGGCAGCTAGGGCTACGGAAGACCTAGCTCTGTCAGCGGGAGCAAATCAAGCGATCCGCCAAGAGGGGTCGAGGCCATGGCCCTTGGCGACTTGTGTCAATGGATGGCCGTGCCCCTCCCCAGGAGCGTGGTCCGTTCTTAAACAAGGTGAACTCCGTGGACCTATCGATGCGTTGGCTGGGCCTAGTGCTGTGCCTTCTGTGGCTGGGCTGGCGGCTCCAGGCCCTGTGGCAGTGGACTCAGCGGCAATGGCACCTAGATCCGCTCAGCAGTGAATTCCAGCAGGAACTACGCCGCCGCGGCTTGGTGGGGGTTTTGCCCTGAAAACTAAGCGCTAGCTACAAGGCGCTGCCTAAGTAATTGAATGTGGTCGTCAATGAGAGTGCGAGCCTCTTCGAGGCTGGCTACTGAACCCATGGACATGCCACTGCAGTGCTGAATGAGGTAGGCCTCTGCAGCTGGACAGCGTGTGATCAAACGCACGCTGCAGCCGCGGTGTCGCCACTCCGCTATAGCAGAAGAATCAGGCATGGCACGCTCTGCGACCAATGCAATCAACCAAAGCTGGCCAGGGATGGCAAGTGGAAGTGTTGGTGCGACAACCAGCCTCAGGCTTTCTGGCTGAGCCGCCAAAGCTCGTTAACGGTTTTTCCTGATTCCACAGCCCGCAGACGCTTGACCAGCTCGAACATCTCGGTGCTTGCCAACTCGCCATTTTCTTGCCACTTCAGGCTGCGGGGCTCGAATAATTCCTGGCGAGGCGCTCTGTCCTCTGAACGATTCATAACCACTACAAGCTGATTGCAAGACCCTATGGAATTGATCAGGGGATCGAGACCGGTTCTGATCTTTATCAATGGAAGATTGTGTGAAGGAACACCCGCCCAGAGGCCGGCCGCAGGCCTAAATAGGCCAACCCCGCTCGAGCTCCGTGGCCCTGGTACACCGCGAAACCCCATATCCACATTGGGAGTTCGCCAGCGACTCCGGGGATCTGCTGCGGGTGGTGCCTGAACGGGGAGGTCTGGTGACCGGCTGGCGCTGCAACGGCAAGGAGCTGATCTACCTCGATCTTGAACGCTTCCTCGACCCCGCCCAATCAGTGCGGGGCGGTATTCCCATCCTCTTCCCGATCTGCGGCGGCCTGCCGGACAACACCTTGCCCCTGCCCCAGGGGAACTTTCCCCTAGGTCAGCACGGCTTCGCCCGGCAGCTGCCATGGCAGTTGAGCGCTCTCGAGGATGGCCAAGGGATCGCCCTTGAACTCAACGACAGCGAGACAACTTTGACGAGCTATCCCTTCAGCTTTCTGCTGAGGCTTGAGCTGCGCCTGGTGCCAGGGGCCCTCGAGATCGACACCACTGTGCAGAACCGCAGCCAGGAGCCGATGCCATTCAGCTTCGGCCTCCACCCCTACTTCAACCTCAGCAACCTCAAATCTCCCCGCTTTGAGGGGCTACCGGAGCGCTGCCTAAACCATCTATCGATGGCCGACGCCGACACGGCAGAACAAATGGCGCGATTGGACGACGGAATTGACCTGTTGGTCCGTCCCAGTGGTGACGTGCGCTTGCTGGATCCGGAAGCCGGCCTGGCCCTTGATCTGCAGCTCAGCGCCCCGTTCAACCTGGTGGTGCTCTGGACCGAACCACCCCGTGCGATGGTCTGCCTGGAGCCCTGGACAGGACCTCGCCAGGCTCTGATCAGTGGCGATGGCAAGCTTGAAATTGGTCCCAGCGAAACCTGCCGGTTGCAGACCCGTTACGCCGTTAGCGCCTGCTAAGCCCCATCAAGTTTGGCGGCCAAAACTGCGTCAGCTCTGGTTAGGCCATCCACCTTGTGGGTGTAAACCTCAGCGCTTGCGTGACCCCAGCCAAGGCTGAATTCGGCATGGTGACCCTCCGCTTCGCAGATCGCTCCAGCCCGGTTGAGCCAATCGAGAGCCTGCTGAAAATCAGCGAAGCTCCAGGCCTTTTGCAAGTGGTGTCCATCCAAAACAACCCAACCGGGCAACTGGGGCAACAATTCGGCCAGTTCAGCGGCATCAAGGAGGGGCGCCCCATCGCGGCAGGGAAGACAGCTTTCTTGGTTGAGGGCCATGGGAAGGGCTGCTGGGAAGGTCTGTTGGGAATAGCTAAATCATGGCCCTAGTGAAGCCCGGTTGGCGGTCCAAGACTTCCTAGAATTGGGATTATCGGCGAAGTTCATGCCGTATCCCGACTACCCGATTCCGGCGGATGAATCCCAGCGCCAAAGGGATTTAGAGCGCCTGGGGGTACTAAACCATCCAGGCGATCAGCACTTCGAGCGACTGGTGCGGCTCGCATCAACTGTGCTGGAAACCCCGATTGCGCTCATCTCCCTGGTGGATGGCGACCGCCAATGGTTCCTTGCCCACCACGGCATAGACAGCACCGAAACGCCGCGGAAGATGGCCTTTTGCGCCCACGCCATTGCCGGTGATGAAACCCTGGTGGTGCCCGATGCCCACCAAGACCCACGTTTCTGCACCAATCACCTGGTGACTCAGGACCCAAAGGTGCGCTTCTACGCAGGTACACCGCTGCAGAGTCGAGACGGTCACAACCTGGGCACCCTGTGCGTGATCGACCGGTTGCCGCGCCACTTCAGCTCCAGCCAGGTGCGACTGCTCGAGGATCTAGCCCAGCTGGTGCTGCGTGAGCTCGAACTGCGTCGACTCACCACGGTGCATCCAGTGAGCGCATTAGCAGACCGAGCAAACTTCCTGGAGCAAGCTGAGCCTGAGCTGCTGCGGGCCCGCCAGGCAGGCGAAAACCTGGCCGTGCTGGCCCTGCAGCTCGACCACTTCGACCAGATCAAGAACCGCTGGGGTCTGCAGGCGTCGGATCGGGCGCTTGTAGACGTTGCCGCCCTACTGCGCTCCCAGCTATGCGAGCAGGACCTGGTGGGCCAAACCGGCGACCAGGAATTCGCCCTATTGATGGTGAATGTTGACCTTGCTACAGCCATGGAAAGGGCTGATGCCATTCGCACTGGCATCAGCGAGCTGCGGGGCGTCTTTTCGACCAGCGGCCACCAGCTAACGGCCAGTGGCGGCCTGACCCTGCTTGCTCCAGCCGATCGCCAGGCCCTTGATGCGCTGCTTCGGGCCGAACGGGCCCTATTCCTGGCGCAGGGCAATGGCCGAAACCAGATCGCCGAAATACTGGCTGACCCCCTAGAAGCAGAAAGCGTCCTAGGCTGAATTTATCCACGCCCTTCAGCGGCCAATTCTGAGCCCTGAAATCACCACCTCAGACTTGTTTCAAGCCTGGGTAAATGATGGGTCCTGGCTTATTTGGCATTTTTAAAACAGGTCAATGACCTGACCGTTTCGATTTCACCGCATCAAGTTGCGGTGAAATCGGCTGCAGTCGTCTACTGCGAGGGAAACTTCGCAGGGCTCGATGGCAAAACCGCCCACGGCCTAGTGCGCTTCTGTGAGGCCTTTGAAATCAGGGCCATTATTGATAGCCAATCAGCTGGAATTGATGCAGGCCTGCTACTAGACGGCATCAGCAACGGCATACCCATCGTGGCTGATCTAGATGAGGCCCTTGCCTTGCCAGGGCCTCGCGCCAGCACCTTCATCTATGGCATGGCGCCTGCAGATGGCCTCTATGGCAAAGACGATCGCCGGGCTCTGCTGCTGGCCATGGCAGCTGGCCTGAACCTGGTCAGCGGCATGCGCGAATTCCTTAATGACGACAGTGAATTTGCCCAAGCGGCCAAACGTCATCAAGTGTCAATCAGGGATGTGCGTCGTCCAGCCGCTCTGAAGGATCTGCGCCTGTTCAATGGCTCGATTGCCAAGGCACGCTGCATTCGAATCGCCGTGCTCGGCACCGATGGCGCCATCGGTAAGCGCACCACGGCCACGCTTCTGGTTCAAGCCCTAGACGCCAGCGGTATCCGCGCCGTTTTGGTGAGCACGGGGCAAACCGGCTTAATTCAAGGGGGGCGCTATGGAATCCCTCTTGATGCCATTCCATCGCAGTTTTGCTCAGGGGAGGTGGAGGCCGCAGTGGTGGAGGCCTACTGCACGGAAAAACCTGCGGTGATCGTGATTGAAGGCCAAGGGGCCCTCAGCCATCCCGCCTACCTCTCTTCCAGCTTCATCCTGCGGGGCAGCCAGCCCCAGGCGGTGGTGCTGCAGCACGCGCCGGCACGGCGGCAGCTGAGCGATTTTCCGTTTATGCCGATGCCCACGCCTGCAAGCGAAATTCGCCTGATCGAATCGTTCGCGCCAACGCGGGTAATCGGCCTAACCCTGAACCACGAGGGCATGAATGACGCCGAGGTGAGTGCTGCAATCGCCCTCTATGCGGCCGAGCTCGCCATTCCTGTCACCGATGCGGTGAGCCGACCTGCCTCTGCCCTTGTAGCCATGGTGCTGCGGGCTTTTCCCGAGTTGTGTACATCAACTGACGGCCAGCTTTGAGTGCACCGCGGCTGGAGATTCATCTCGAGCACCTGCAGCACAACGCCACCACCATGGTGAAGCGGCTTGCCCGCCAAGGAATCAAGGTGACCGGGGTGAGCAAGGCAACCCTGGGCCTGCCGGAAATTGTGCGCACCTGGGTGGCGGCAGGGGTGCACTCCATCGGTGAATCGCGAATCGAATCAATCGAATCGCTTAGCCGCTGCGAGCTTGGTGTGCCCCTACTGCTGATTCGCTCGCCGATGCTCAGCCAGGTGGATCGGGTGGTGGCCCATGCGGCGATTAGCTGCAACAGCGAGGCGGTGGTGCTCAAGGCCTTGGCAGCGGCGGCGCATTGCCAGGGGGTGCGCCATGGGGTGCTGCTGATGGTGGAGTTAGGGGATCTGCGCGAGGGAATTCTCGCGGCAGACCTTGAGGCGATGGTGTTACTTACCCTTGCCCTGCCAAACCTGCTGCTGGTGGGCATCGGCACCAATCTGGGCTGTCAAAACGGCGTTGCCCCAGATGAAGCGAATATGGGCGAACTATCGCGTCTGATCGAAGCCCTGGAAAGGCGTTTTGGCATCAAGCTCGAGTGGTGCTCGGGAGGTAATTCGGCCAATCTTCCCTGGCTGACTGGTGGCGGCGATCCGGGCCGCATCAACCACCTGCGCCTCGGCGAGGCCCTGCTGCTGGGGCGAGAGCCCCTCAGCCGCACAGCCATACCAGGGCTGTACACAGATGCCATCACCCTGGTGGCAGAGGTGATCGAGTCCAAGCGCAAGCCAAGCCGTGCCTGGGGAACGCGTCACTACACCAGTTTTGCCAAAGGGCCAGTTGCTCCCCAAAAGCAACCAGACCAACCCATGGCCATGCGGGCGCTACTTGCCCTGGGAGAACAGGATGCCGATCCGGCCGGTCTTAGTGCCCCTGGGATCAACATCGAGGGCGCATCCAGCGACCACTTGGTGGTGAGCGGAGCTGCAGAGGCGTTGGCGCCGGGCGATGAACAGCGCTTCCAGGTGAGCTACAGCAGCCTGCTGCGGGCGATGACATCTCCATTTGTGAGCCGTTGTTTCATCGGCGGACCTGCCTAGGGTTCGCAATTGGTATTGGCCCCTTCATGCAGTCGCCCCTTCGCTCAGCTGGCAGTCCCGATGGTCCTGGAGCAACCCTCAGCCTGATTGCGGCCGTGTTGGTGGGCATCGCGATTCTGCTCAGCCAAACCGTGTTCATAGTGCCGGCCGGCAACGTGGCCGTTGTCACAACCCTGGGCAAGGTCACCGGTATCCCCCGCAGCCCCGGCGCCAACATCAAGGCCCCCCTCGTGCAGAACACTTCGCTGTTTGACGTGCGCACCCAGGTGCGACCGGAGCAGTTTTCGACTCTCACCAAGGACCTCCAGGTGATCCAGGCCACCGCCACAGTGAAATACGCCATGAAGCCCGCAGAAGCGGGGCGGATATACGAGACGATCGCCACCGATGACCAGCAGATCTATCCCCGCGTAATCCAACCATCCCTACTGAAGGCACTCAAATCAGTCTTCTCCCAGTATGAGTTGGTGACTATTGCCACCGAATGGAACTCCATTTCGGAGCTGGTGCAGGAGAAGGTGGCCGAGGAACTGCGCAAATTTGATTATGTGAGCGTGCAGGGACTCGATCTCACCGGCCTGCAAATCGCCGAGGAATACCGCGCCGCGATCGAACAGAAACAGATTGCCGAGCAGCAGCTCCTGCGCGCCCAGACCGAGGTATTGATCGCCGAGCAGGAAGCCAAGCGCTACGAAACGCTCAACTCAAGCCTCGATGATCAGGTGCTCTACAAGCTCTTCCTCGACAAGTGGGATGGCCAGACCTCCGTGGTGCCGGCCCTGCCAGGTACTGCTGGGGGGAGCGGCAACTCGGTGATCGTCAACGGTCGGCGCTGATGGCCTCAGTTGCCCATGGTTACGCGTGAATTGTTGAGGTTTTAGCCCTCCAGCCCACACCATGTGGGCTGAGTGACCCTCTCCCTCAAGGACTCATACAACCCCATGTAGTCGAGAAAGACCTTCATACGTCCGGCCTGGGGGTCGGGCTCATTCAGGTTCTGGGTGCTCATGGTGGTGTGTGCATCGAGCGAATCGATCACGGCATTGGTCCTTGGTATTGATGAAAGCCTCCCCATTGGGTGCTGAACGCGGGCTATGTCCTGCGCATGGACAGCATCGGAGCCTGCACCATCTCGATGGCAAAGCCGGCACCGACCACCGCGAACTGGGGCATGGCGGTCACTGGTGGCTGCGTCATGGTGGCTTATCGGTGCGCCCTGCTCAGCTCGCCCCTGACACCACCGGCGCCAGCACCACCGGCTGCGCTGGCAATAGCTGCTCTGGAATCTCAGAACACGTCAAGCCGTCACGCTGCGATGACTAATCGCTCCGCCCCCCCCCATGTGGGGGATGACATTGGATTCACCTAGCAGCAACCTCCAAAGTTATGTCCCGCAATCCCACCAACGACTTCATCCAGTTCATAGCTGGCGGTTCTCTCTTCGGCGGCGGCATCTTCCTGCTTGCCAATCAGGTGATGGCCAGCTCGGCCCTCCCCTATCGCGGTGGAGGCTGGGGGCGCTATGGCGGGGGGGCTCCATGTTCCCCATCGGCACCCCTGGCATGGGGCTGCTCATGATTCCGCTAGGCATTGGCGTCTGCCTACTGTTCAGCGGCGCCTATAAGCGCTGGGCCAACCTCCTCGTTTGGGGATCTATGGCCACATTAGGAGTCGGGGTGCTCAACAGCATTCGACTCACCTTCATGCCCACCACCCTCTGGGCACTTGCCACCTACATCGTGATGATCGCGGCGGGTGGCGGCCTGATGTTCCGGAGCCTCGGTGGCTATGACGACAAGCCTGGTAACGGGGGGGGCTGAATGGTGGATCCCATAGCCATCCGTGCCCAGTGGGCCAACCCGCTGGGTCAACCTGGTGATCTTGGGCTCACTGGCGGGACTCACCGTGGGGGTGCTCAACAGCATCCGCCTTACCTTCCTGCCCATCACGATCATTGTGATGGGCTGATGTTCGTCAGTCGTCGGGATGACGATGACGACAACAAGCCTGGCAACGGGTCTGACTAATGGCGCTAGGGGGCAGCAGGCGACTCCATAGCTAGCCCCTCCCCCCATTAGCCACGCCCGCAGCGGCTTGTGGCGGTCCTGTGCGCTGCACGGACAAAGTGGGGCGAATGAACCCAGAACAGCTTCAGAGCCTTGCCGTGCTTGCCCTGGCGATCGTGCCAGGGCTCTGCTGTGGTGGGTCTGGATCCGGATGCTGGATTGATTGCTGCCTTGCTGCCACCCCACCCGGCTAACCACTCCACTCTGAGCAAAGCCACCAGCCGCTTGTGGCGCTCCTTAACGTCGAGTAGCTCAGCCGGCACTGCCGATAACCTTCCCGTCGGGTGCTGCGTTCGGACTATCTCCAGAGCGTGGGCAGCGACCAGCGCATAAACCATCTCGATACCAAAGCCATCACCGTCACTGAAGAACACGGAGAACTGGGGCATGGCAGTGAGGGCTAGCAACGTGATGCTGGCTGACTGCGGTGAGCTGGAGTCTTATGCAGAAATTGCATACGACTTACGCGAATAGTGACGCACAACTGGCTCATGCTTTAATAGATGAGCTAAAGAATTCCGATTAAAATGATAATAGGAAGTTTCAGCGTACAGACAGGAACCAGTGGGAATGATACGAACTTTTCCATCACTCCAGGAATAGCATATTTTGCCGATAGCGGCGACGACACGCTCTTCATAAGAGGCAGCGGGGAGCTGTTCCTCGATGGAGCGACATGGTGGATCCCCTCAATTGCAAGCGGAGGGACGGGAAATGATAAGTACAATATAGAGTACGGGACAAGTACGTTTATTGCGGATGCCTCGGGCAGCAGCTTCGACCGCCTAAGGATATTCGACTACGCAAGCAACATTGATACTTTCTTTTCCGTAGACGGTCGACATATATTTATGTCAACGACATGGGGGACGAATGTCCTTCTAATTGATGCCCTGAATGCATATGGCGCCATAGAAACAATTGAGTTTCAAGACATCACGCTTTCGGGGTCACCCCAGTCGGCAGGCTCACTTTTGTTGACCTATCAAACGATGCCTGGCCAAAGCATCGAGTCACTGATTTCAAATGGATATTTTAATCCAAGGGCAATGGGCATCAATGATGCAAGCGAAGTAAGGGCTATTATCAAGTCACTCTATGATTATACCTTTACATCTAATAAAACTGTTGGCGCAGTTCAATTCGGCAGTACCGTAATTGGCTATGCCCTTCAAAATGGCGTCGCATCTCCTCTATCAATTACCAATGCAGGCGCTGTTGCAGGTCCGGTTGGTGGGTGGAGTGCCTTTGCAGCAGCCTCAACAGTCACTGGCTATGACCTCTATTGGAAAAATACCAATGGCAGCTATGCCAAGTGGTTCCTCAATTCCTCTGCTGCACAGACCAGCAGTGCCGTCATCAGCACTGCAGCGTTCCTACAAGATGAAACCAACCTGAATGTTGACCTTGATGGCGATGGGACCACTGGTCTGAGCTTCACACCAACCAAGACCGTTGGCGCTGTTCAATTCGGTTCCACGCAGCTCGGTTACGCCATCAAAAACGGTGCAGCCTCTCCCTTCCAGGTCTCCTTCTCTGGTCAGTTCGCATCCTCCGCCAACCCCGGGGCCGGCTGGTCAGCACTCGCCGCCGCTGCAACAGGCAATGGCTATGAGCTCTTCTGGAAAAACTCAGTCACAGGCCAATACGTCCGTTG